>CABSNX010000006.1 GCA_902479205.1 uncultured Collinsella sp.
TTTACCGGAATGTCGAGCGCCGGCATGCCGCCCGAGGTCTCGTCCAGATCTGCCGCGGCCCAGGAATCGAAGGCAAACTGGCGGGTTGCAAAGTCGTCGAGATCCGCAACGGGCGGTTCGGGCGCATTGTGCTGTGCCGCGGCGATAAACGATGCCGTCTCGGTAGGATCGCCTGCCGAAGGGGTTTTGTCGCCCATGAGTTCATCGGTGGTCCAAGGGCGGTCGTTCATCACTTCGTCGAGGCTCAACGCAAACAGATCGTCTTCGCCCTCGTCAAACGCGTGTTTCGCATGCCTGGCGGTAGGCGCGGTGCCTCCGTGGCCGCTGCGCGATGCGTTGCTCGACCTCATCTTGTCCCATCCTTTCGAACTGTCTAGCCCTTCGATTATATGGAACTTGCCTTGTCACCGATGCCCGGATTCGCGCATTCAAGAACTCGTACTAAGGGGAGGATGGTTCAGGCGGGTCGTTTACTTGTCGTCGACCTCTGCCTTGGCCTCGTTGAGATAGCTGTAGAAGCTGTACTTGGAGATGCCAAAGAACTCGCAGGCGCGCTCGCTCGATTTGGAGATAAGGAAGGCGCCGCGGCGGTCGAGGTATCCGATAGCGCGAATGCGCTCGTCCTTGGTCATGAGGGCGGCGGGCTTGCCCACGTATTGCTCGCACTCGCGCAGCAGATCTTCGAGCAGGTCGCCGATGTTTTTGGTGATGGGCTCGGGCACGGTGTATCCCTTGTCGCCTGTGCCGGTGAGCGCGTCGAGCGAACGCTCAAACGCCTTCATGAGCGTGATGTCAAAGTTGATGCCCATAATGCCAACGGGGTTGCCGGCGTCGTCGCGAATGAAGATGGTCGACGATTTGAGCAGCTTGCCATCGGCGGTCTTGGTGAGGTACGGCGCACGGTCGTGGGCCTCGGTGGCATCCTCGTGCATGGACTCGAGCACGATGTGGCTGGGACCGTCGCCCAGTTTGCGTCCGCTGACGTGGCCGTTTTCGATCACCACGATAGAGTGGTCCATGTCCTCGGTCTCCAGATCGTGGACGACGATTTCGCAGCTGGGGCCAAACTGTAGCGCCAGGCTGTGCGCAAGACGCTTGTAAAACTCAATCTGTGCGGGGGTCATGGGTGCCTTCCTAAAAATAAGTTTGGGCTCACTGTGCCACAAATGCCACATGGTCGCAAATAACGAAAGCGTCGCTGTGTTATAAGACCGCCAACGGCCAGGACGCTATCTTTATTCGCCCGCGGCGCGAGTTATGGGTACGATGGCTTCAGGGGAGGTATCACCATGAAACTTGGTTGCGTCATTATGGCTTCGGGCGAGGGCAAGCGGTTTGGCTCTAACAAGATGCTTGCCGATATCTGTGGAAAGCCGCTGATTCAGCGGACGATTGAGTCGGTGCCCAAAGGATTTGACATTGTTGTTACAACGCGCTGGCCCCAAGTTGCCGAGATTTGCCGTGAGCTGCGCTGCGCGTGCGCGCTGCACGATGGCGCGCTCAGGAGCGAGAGTGTGCGCGCCGGTCTTATCTGGGGAGCCGATCGCGGCTGGAAGGGCTGCCTCTTTTTGCCGGGCGACCAGCCGCTCGTGAGTTCGGATTCCTTTGAGGCGCTCGCCGGTGCTTTTAAGGCCAACGGCGGTGTCGCGCCCGTGCGTCTTGCCCTGAACGGTGAACCCGCCTCGCCGGTGCTGTTCCCTGCGAGTCTCTTTCCCGACCTTATGGGGCTTAAGGGCAAGGATGGCGGATCGTCGCTGCTGCGCGGCCGCGCCGATGTCCAGTTGGTCGAGGCACGCGCGTACGAGCTGTGGGATGTCGACACCGCCAAGGGTCAGCGCCGCGTCTCGGAGCACATCGCCGGCTGCTACGTGCCTCGCTAGCAAGAAGGCCGCTAGGGTAGCTAATTTGGGACGGGGCTCTTTTAGCTACCTCCTATTGAGAGAGCACTCTGAGATGATTTTTCTGGGACGGGGATTAGAAAATCATTGTGTACCTAATGATTTTCTAATCCCCGTCCCAGAAAAATCATCAGGCAGGCGGGTGTAGCTAAAAGAGCCCCGTCCCAAATTAGCTACCACTGGAGGCTGGTGGCGATGATGGGGCGGCCGAGGGCGGTCTCGAAGCGGTCGGCCATCGTGGGATCACTGAGCGTGTCGACTTGGTTGAGCATGATGCGGGCATTGCTGAGGTTCAGCGCCTGCATCTCGGCATTGAGCACCTGGGCGACGCGCTCGGGCGTGGCGACGTCGGTGGGCTCGCAGCCGCAACGCTCGCAAAAGAGCTCGGGGCGGTGGACAGCCTCGATGATGGACTTGCCGAATCCCGAGGTGCCGACGAGCCAGACGATGTTGGTCGTGCCAGAGGGAATCACCGGCTCCCAGGCGGCGTGCGCCTTGAGCGGAAGTCGCTTGCTGCCGTCCGCCTCGGCCAGGACGTAGTCAAAGCGCTGCGCCAGCTGGCCGAGCGGTTCGGCAGGGGAGGAGAGCTTGCCCGTCTGGGGGTCAAAGACACCGGCCTGGCAGATGCTTCCCCGCACAAGCCCCACGCAGGCCTCGCAGGTGCAGCCAGGAACATGCAGGGTCCCCGGCTTCCAAGGTGCGGCGTCCAGGCGACGACTCGACCCGTCCCATGGCACGCCAGCGACGGGAAACATGTGCGTGGTGGTGCAGAGGAGCACGCGGCCGCCGGCACGCATAAGCTCAAGGCCGAGCGTCTTTAGCAGGGTCGACTTGCCACCGCTGCCGATAATCGCGGTAATGCCCGGTTCAATCTTGAGCGTGGAGGCAAGGTCGCCGTTAATCGTTTCCATCTGTTCACCGCCGTATAATGCTGCGATAAGAAATAATCATTAGCGTAGCGGCAGAACCGCTTTTGCTCTGCTCAAACCGTAGCACAGGGAGGTGCCCCGGGAATGCTCGTTTATGTTCGCGGCGCAGGCGATATCGCCACGGGCGTGGCTGCTCGTCTGGTGCGCGCCGGCGTGTCGGTCGTCATGGCCGATATCGCGGTCCCCACGTGCATCCGTCGCACGATCAGTTTTTGCGAGGCCATTCGCTTGGGCGAGGTCGAGGTCGAGGGCATTCGCGCCCGCTTGGCGCAGACGCCGGCCGAGGCGCTTGCAATTACCGAGGCGGGGGATGTCGCCGTGGTGGTGGACCCCCAGGCCAAGATGCTCGGCGAACTTAGGCCCGCGGCCGTGGTAGACGCGATTCTGGCCAAGCGCAATTTGGGCACCACGCGCGACATGGCTCCTGCCGTCATCGCGGTAGGGCCGGGCTTTACCGCGCCGGTTGATTGCGATGCCGTGGTCGAGACTATGCGCGGTCATTTCCTCGGCCGCGTCATCACCCAGGGCTCGCCCCAGCCCAACACGGGCGTGCCGGGTGTCATCGCCGGCTATGGCAAGGAGCGTGTTATCCACAGCCCCGCCGCCGGTGTGTTTCGGTCCGACCGCGCGATCGGCGACATCGTGAGTGCAGGCGACGTGATCGGGTATGCGGGCGATACGCCCATGTTCACGACGATTGACGGCTGTCTGCGCGGCCTTTTGGCCGACGGCGTTCAGGTGACCGAGGGTTTTAAGTGCGCCGATGTCGACCCGCGCGGCGACGCCAGCTACATCAACTATATTTCGGACAAGGCGACGTCGGTCGGCGGCGGCGTGCTCGAGGCGCTCGCCATGCTCACCGGTGTATTCCAGGGATAGGAAATTGCAATGGAAAAGCTCGATGTGGTGAATGCTGCGCTTGGCGCTCTGAAGGCTGGTAAGACGTGCGAGCTCGTGGTCGTGGCCGGCACGGCAGGGTCATCGCCGCGCGGCGTGGGCGCTTGGATGGCCGTCTTTGCCGATGGAAGCCAAGCGGGCACCATCGGCGGCGGCAAGATTGAGCTCTTTGCGCTGGGCGAGGCCCGCGAGCTGCTGGCCGCGGGGCAGTCGCGCCTGGTCCGCTACACCATGGGCGGGGAGAACTCCGATACCGGCATGATCTGCGGCGGAGCCATCTGCCTGTGCTATCTGCACCTGGACGCGACCAAGGCACCGTTGTTCCAGGAGATTGCCGATGTACTGGCGTATCGCCGCATCGGCGACTTCACCATCGATTTTGAGCCGTTTATCGCAAGCGCGTTCGAAAGCGACGCTGCCGAATACCATGGCGAGGAATCGCGCCGCACCATAATGGGCTGCCCCGAGCTTTCGCTGGTGGAGGAGGGGAGTAAGGTCACCCACACCAACGCCGCCTACGAGATTCCTTCCGCGCACATCGAGACGCTCTGCCCCGAGGGCCTGACCTATATCTTTGGCTGCGGACACGTGGGCGCCGCGACGGCGCGCGTGCTCACGGCGGCGGGCTTTGCCGTCGTGGCTTGCGACGACCGCCCCGGCACGCTGACGCCCGAATGGGTGCCCGGCGTCTTCGACCGTCGTCTGGTCGACTACAAGAACCTGGGCAAGCTGTGCCCTATCGGCCCGCGCGATCTGGTGGTCGTTGCCACGGCGGGCCACAAGTCCGATATGGACGTAGTGATTCAGGCCATGCGCGCCAAGCCCGCCTACCTGGGCTGCCTGGGCTCGCGTCGCAAGACGGCCTTTGTGCGCGCCCGCTTGGAACAGGAGGGCTTTACGCAGGACCAGATCGACGGGCTGCACCTGCCGATCGGTGTTGCCATCGAGGCCGAGGATCCCGAGGAGATCGCCATCTCCATCGCCGCCGAAATGATTCACCTGCGCCGCACCAAGCTCGTCCCCCGCAAGCGCTAATCCATCCCCATCAATAAGTTGCGGTGAAATAGTTCCTAAATAAGCCCGGCGGGCGGTCAGCCAGGAATTATTTCACCGCAACTGCCATATTGATCCCTTGGGGACGGAGGAAAACGGATCACTCAGAGGGTCAGGTAACCCAAGTGATCCGTTTTCCTCCGTCCCCAAGGGATCAATATGTGCGGGGGAGTTGTGGAGTTGTGCAGGCAGACGAGGTTTTTCTGGAAATACGCTCCCGATGCGCGTATAGTACCGATTGTTTTGTCGGCTCCTGCTGCGTCGAGTCCAAACCGCGAAATGCCATGAGCGGCGCGGATGCAGCCAGGAGGCACGAGGACAACCCATCGTGGCCACGCCCCGTGCTTAAAACCCCAAGAAGGAGTGAACAATGGCAGAAGAGAAGTATGTGCCACGTCTGAAGACCAAGTACAACAACGAGGTCAAGCAGCAGCTTCAGGAAAAGTTCCAGTACGAGAACGTCATGATGATCCCCAAGTTTGAGAAGATCGTCGTGAACATGGGTGTCGGCGAGGCCGCTACCGATTCCAAGGCCATCGACGGTGCCGTGCGCGACCTGCGCGCCATCACCGGCCAGCAGCCGATGATCACCCGTGCCCGCAAGTCCATCGCTACCTTCCGCCTGCGCGCTGGTATGCCGATCGGCTGCAAGGTTACCCTGCGTGGCGACCGTATGTGGGAGTTCTTCGATCGCCTGACCTCCGTCGCGATCCCCCGTATCCGCGACTTCCGCGGCATCTCCGCCAAGAGCTTCGACGGCCGTGGTAACTTCTCCATGGGCGTCACCGAGCAGCTCATCTTCCCCGAGATCGACTTCGACTCCGTCGATCACCAGCGTGGTATGGACATCACTTTCGTGACCACCGCCAACACCGATGAAGAGGCCAAGGCCCTTCTGGACGCCTTCGGTTTCCCGTTCAAGAAATAGGTTCACCTGCCCTATAAGCGCCGTTCCCACAAGGGGGGGCGGCGCTTGGGGCGAACAATACTCTATGTGAGGAGGATATAAGTGGCTAAGACATCGATGATCGTCAAGTGCAATCGCAAGCAGAAGTTCTCTACTCGTGAGTACACGCGCTGCCAGCGCTGCGGCCGTCCGCACTCTGTGTACCGCAAGTTCGGCCTGTGCCGTGTCTGCTTCCGTGAGCTTGCACTCAAGGGCGAGCTTCCCGGCGTTAAGAAGGCCAGCTGGTAAGTCACTACCAGCGTTTCAAGCATCAGTTTGGAACAGGGAAAACGCGCTAAATAGGCTTTGCCGTTAAGGGCGGCGAAGAACCAAGAGCACGTGTTCATCAAGAACGAAGGAGAATCTGTATGAACCTTACAGACCCGATCGCAGATATGCTTACGCGCATCCGTAACGCTAACTCTGTGAACAAGGCCACGGTCTCCATGCCGAGCAGCAAGAAGCTCGTCGAGATCGCTCGTGTTCTGCACGAGGAGGGCTACATCGAGGGCTACGATGTCGAGGAAACCGTTCCCCAGAAGACTCTGCACATCACGCTTAAGTATGGTCCCAAGAAGGCTAAGGTCATCAACGGCATCCGCCGCATTTCCAAGCCGGGCCTGCGTAAGTACACCGGCGTTGCCGACATGCCCCGCGTCCGCGGTGGCCTTGGTACCGCCATTATTTCCACCAGCCATGGCGTCATGACCGACCGCGATGCTCGCAAGCACAACGTCGGCGGCGAGATCATCGCTTACGTCTGGTAATTCGCTCGGTAGGTAGAAGGAAAGGAGATCACCGTGTCTCGTATCGGTAATAAGCCTGTCCAGATTCCCGCCGGAGTCGAAGTGGCAGTCAACGGCAACAACGTTGTCGTCAAGGGCCCCAAGGGCCAGCTCGAGCTCGATGTCTTTGAGAAGCTCACCATCAACGTCGAGGACAACGTCCTCACCGTTTCCCGTCCCGACGACGAGCGTGAGACCCGTGCCCGCCACGGCCTCACCCGCGCCCTCATCCACAACATGGTTGTTGGCGTTTCCGAGGGCTTCGAGAAGAAGCTCGAGCTCGCCGGCGTCGGTTACCGCGTGCAGCAGAAGGGCAAGAACCTCGAGTTCTCCCTGGGCTTCTCGCACCCCGTGATCGTCGAGGCTCCCGAGGGCATCACCTTCGAGGTTCCCGACAACACCCACGTGAACGTCAAGGGTATCAACAAGCAGCAGGTCGGTCAGATCGCCGCTGAGATCCGCGGCCATCGTCCTCCCGAGCCTTACAAGGGCAAGGGTATCCACTATGTTGGCGAGCACATCCGCCGCAAGCTGGGTAAGGCCGCCAAGTAGTCGTAACCGACTCACTCGCATAAGACCAGCACCCCGTTAGGTGCTGGCAAGATCAACCTTTTTAGGAGTTTACGTATGAACAAGCATAAGGCGAAGCTGGAAGGCCTCAAGCGTCGTCAGCGTCGTGTTCGCGGCAAGGTCTCGGGTACCGCCGAGCGTCCGCGTCTTCGCGTGACCCGTACCAACGCCAACATCTATGCCCAGATCATCGACGATAGCAAGGGCTCCAGCCTGACGCTCGTCTCTGCCTCGACCCTCGAGGCCGAGTTCAAGGGCACCCACACCTCGAACAAGGAGGCTGCGGAGAAGGTCGGTCAGCTCGTTGGCAAGCGTGCCATCGAGGCCGGCATCACCAAGGTCGCTTTCGATCGTGGTGGCCGTATCTACCATGGCCGCGTCAAGGCCCTCGCCGACGGTGCTCGTGCCGCCGGTCTCGAGTTCTAGGAGGTATGTAGCACATGGCTCGTAATCAGAAGCAGCAGCGCGAGGCCTCCGAGTTCGAGGAGCGCGTCGTTTACATCAACCGCGTGTCGAAGACCGTCAAGGGTGGTCGTCGCATGAGCCTCGTCGCTCTCGTCGTCGTTGGCGACGGCAAGGGCAACGTCGGCGTTGGCATGGGCAAGTCCGCTGAGGTGCCCATGGCCATCTCCAAGGCGTCTCTCGATGCCAAGAAGAACATGTTCCACGTGCCGGTGACCGAGCAGGGCACCATCCCGCACGAGGTTCTCGGTCACTTTGGTGCCGGCCGCATCATCATCAAGCCCGCTGTCGAGGGTACCGGCGTTATCGCCGGCGGCGCTGTGCGTCCCCTCTTCGAGCTTGCTGGCATCAAGAACGTCCTGTCCAAGTCCCTCGGTACCGACAACGGCCTCAACATCATCAAGGCTGCCGTCGAGGGCCTCAAGGAGCTCTCCAGCCCTGAGGACGTCGCGGCTCGCCGTGGCCTGACGGTCTCCGAGATGTTCGTCGGTAAGGAGAACTAAGCATGGCTGACACCATCAAGATCAAGCAGGTCCGCAGCACCAACGGTTGCAAGCAGGACCAGGTCCGTACTGTCCGTGCCCTCGGTCTCCACAGGATCCGCGAGGTTCGCGAGATTGCTGACAACGAGTCCGTCCGCGGCATGATCTTCAAGGTCAAGCACCTTGTCGAGATTGTAGAGGAGTAGCAAATGCAGCTTCACGATCTTACTCCCGCGCCCGGTTCCACCAAGAACCGTAAGCGCGTCGGCCGTGGCAATTCTTCGGGTCACGGCACCACTTCTGGCCGCGGTCAGAAGGGCCAGGGCTCTCGCTCTGGCGGCACCAAGGGTGCCGGCTTCGAGGGTGGCCAGACTCCGCTGGCTATGCGCCTGCCCAAGCTTCCGGGCTTTCGCAACCCCCGTCGTATCGAGTACACCGCCGTTAACGTTGAGCGTCTCGAGCGCAAGTTCGAGGACGGCGCTGTGATCGACGGTGCCGCTCTTAAGGCCGCTCGCATCACCAAGAGCGAGTTCGAGCCCGTCAAGGTGCTCGGCAATGGTGAGCTCACCAAGAAGTTCACGGTCAAGGTCGACAAGGTCAGCGCTTCTGCGCAGGCCAAGATCGAGGCCGCCGGCGGAAAGGTCGAGCTGCCGTGCTAAATGGTCTTAAGAATGCTTTCCGCATCAAAGAACTGCGCGAAAAGATTCTTTTTACCATAGCTATGCTCGTCGTGTACCGCGTTGGTGCGCACGTTCCTGTGCCCGGCATTCCCTTCCAGGGGATGCTGGGCCTTTTCTCGACCGATAACAATTCGGTCGCCGCAGGTGCTATGGCCCTCCTGAATCTTTTCTCTGGTGGCGCGTTGAGCTATGTTTCGGTGTTCTCCCTGGGCATCATGCCTTACATCACCAGCTCGATCATCCTCCAGATGCTCCAGGCCGTTGTGCCTTCCCTGCATGAGCTTGCCCGCGAGGGCGAGGTCGGTCAGACCAAGATTACGCAGTATTCGCGTTACCTCACCCTGGCTCTGGCAATCCTCAACTCCGTGGGTTACCTCTTCCTCTTTAAGAGCTTCGGCATCAGCTTTACTGGCGCCGGCGCCCCCGAGATCATCTTCGACCTCATGATCGTCGGCACACTCACCGCGGGCGCCATGCTGATCATGTGGATTGGTGAGCTCATCACCCAGCGCGGTATCGGCAATGGCATGTCGCTGATCATCTTCGCGAACATCATGGCCGGCCTGCCGCAGGCGATCTTCTCCAGCACCGAGGGCAATGCCGGTGGCATCATCACCATGGTGATCATCTGTGCCATCATCTTGCTGGTTATCCCGCTGATTGTTTTCCTTGAGCGCGGCCAGCGCCGCATTCCGGTCTCCTACGCTAAGCGCGTCGTGGGTCGTCGCATGATGGGTGGCCAGACCACCTACCTGCCCATCAAGGTCAACACCGCGGGCGTCGTGCCGATCATCTTCGCTTCGGCGCTGCTGTACTTCCCGGCCCAGATTGCCGTGTTCTTCCCCGGTATCGGCTGGATCCAGGCAGTTGCCTCTGCGCTTTCGACCGGTTGGCTCAACTGGGTGCTTAACGTTGTCCTCATCGTGTTCTTCGCGTACTTCTACACCTCCATGGTGTTCAACCCCGATGACACGGCCGACAACCTTAAGAAGCAGGGTGGCTTTATTCCGGGCGTCCGTCCGGGTAGGGCTACCGCGGCCTACATCAAGAACGCGCTCAACAAGATCACGCTTCCCAGCGCTGTCTTTTTGGCGCTCATCGCCATCGTGCCTTCGATCATCTTCTCCTTCACGGGTAACCATCTGATCCAGGCGTTTGGCGGCACGTCCATCCTCATCATGGTCGGCGTCGTGCTCGACACGGTCGATAAGCTCGAAGGCCAGATCAAGATGTATGATTACGATGGATTCTTTAAATAGGCTAGAGGAGGATTGCTCATGAACCTCGTATTGCTCGGAGCTCCGGGTGCCGGTAAGGGCACCGTCGCACAGGAGCTCGTCGCCGAGTTTGGCGTCGCTCACATTTCCACGGGCGACCTGCTGCGTGCTGCCGTCAAGGGTGGCACCGAGCTTGGTATTCAGGCTAAGAAGTACATGGACGCTGGCGAGCTCGTTCCCGACCAGCTCGTGATCGACCTTGTCAAGGAGCGCCTTGCCGCCGATGACGCCCAGCAGGGCTTTATCCTCGACGGCTTCCCGCGCAACACTGCCCAGGCTGTGACGCTCGATTCCGAGCTCTCCGCCATGGGTCGCGAGATCGACTGCGCCCTTCTGGTCGACGTGGCCCCCGAGGTCATCATCGATCGTCTGTCTTCGCGTCGCACCTGCCGCGCCTGCGGTTACACCGGCACCGCTGCCGATGCCACCTGCCCCAAGTGCGGCGGCGAGATGTATCAGCGCGACGACGACAAGCCCGAGACCATCAAGAACCGTCTCGACGTCTACGAGAAGTCCACGAGCCCGCTCGTCGACTACTATCGTGGCCAGGGTCTGCTCAAGTCGGTCAACGGTGACCAGGCTCGCGAGACCGTGTACGGGGATGTCAAAGAGGCTCTCGGTCTATGATCAAGATTAAGTCTGCAACGCAAATTGAGCAGATGAAGAAGGCAGGAGCGCTATCTAAGATGGCGCTCCGCCACGTTGGGGCCATGGTTCGCCCCGGCGTGTCGACCTTCGAACTCGATCAGCTTGCCGAGCAGATTATCCGCATGCATGGCGGCACCCCTGCCTTCAAGGGTTACGGCGGGTTCCCCGGAACCATTTGCGCATCAATTAACGATGCCGTGGTTCACGGTATTCCCAACCCTGACATGATCCTGCGCGATGGCGATATCATCTCCATCGATACGGGAGCTGTCGTTGACGGTTGGGTTGGCGATAACGCCTGGACGTTTTTCGTCGGCACCCCCACGCCCGAGGCCAAGGCCCTGTGCGAGGTTACGCGCGATTGCCTTAAGGCTGCTATTGAGCAGGCTGTTCCCGGTAACCATATCGGGGACGTCGGCTATGCCGTTCAGTCCCTCGCCGAGTCTCACGGTTACGGCGTGCTTCGCGATTACGTGGGGCATGGCATTGGCCGCGTGATGCACGAGGACCCCAACGTTCCAAATTATGGAAAGAAGGGGAGAGGCGTTCGCCTTCAGGCTGGTATGGTCATCGCTATCGAGCCGATGGTTACGATGGGTTCCAATCATGTGAGCACGGGCTCCGATGGTTGGATCGTTACGACCAACGACCATCTGCCCGCCGCGCACTACGAGAACACCGTCGCCATTACCAATGACGGTCCGGTGATTCTTACCACCGATGCGCAAGGATCCTGGTGTTCGCTCCAAGGCGGAGAAATGTAACAAGTTCCACGTAGTTGTGGAGCCATTACGAAGATATTACGATACGTGCATGCGTATTGTAGAATACTCAATCGCTGTCGTTTTCTAGAGAAAGATGATTGCTTGTGAAGAAGGAAGACGCAATTGAGCTCGAGGGTACGGTAAAGGAACCGCTGCCCAACGCCATGTTTAAGGTTGAGCTCGAGAACGGTCATTCGGTTCTGTGCAACATTTCTGGCAAGATCCGAATGAATTACATCCGCATTCTCCCCGGAGACAGGGTTGTCGTGGAGCTTTCCCCGTACGACCTGACCCGCGGTCGCATCACCTATCGCTATAAATAGCGACACGCATACACGCTCTTTTCCGACTGCAGGCTTAGCTCAACCTACGGTCGGTTTGCGTGTGAAGACCAGCCATAGTTTTAAACGCCTGCGGCTGGGCGAGTAGATAGTAGGGAAGTAGTTTGAGCGCTACCGAAAGGAAGAACGATGAAGGTACGTCCTTCGGTCAAGAAGATGTGCGATAAGTGCAAAATCATTAGGCGCCATGGCAAGGTCCTCGTCATTTGCGAGAACCCCCGTCATAAGCAGCGTCAGGGTTAAGAGAGGAGACTACGTTGGCCCGTATTAATGGTGTCGACCTCCCGCGTGAGAAGCGCGTTGAGATCGGTCTGACCTACATTTACGGCATCGGCCGCACCACTGCGACGAAGATCTGCGTCGAGTGCAACGTTAACGTGGACACGCGCGTTAAGGACCTCACCGAGGATGAGGTTAACGCCATCCGCGATTATATCGATAAGAATCAGATCATGGTTGAGGGCGACCTCCGCCGTGAGCGTAACCAGAACGTCAAGCGCCTTATGGACATCGGCTGCAACCGCGGCCTTCGTCACCGCAAGGGCCTCCCGGTCCGCGGCCAGCGCACCCACACTAACGCTCGTACCCGCAAGGGCCCGAAGCGTCAGATCGGTGCTAAGAAGAAGAAATAAGGAGCGCTAGATAGATGGCTACTGCTAAGAAGAACGTTCGCGCTGCCCGTCTGAAGCGCGCGGACCGTAAGAACATTTCCGTGGGCCAGGCTCACATTCGTTCTACGTTCAACAACACGATCGTTTCGATCACCGATCCCCAGGGCAACGTCATTTCCTGGAAGTCGGCTGGCCAGGTGGGCTTCAAGGGCTCCCGTAAGTCCACGCCGTTCGCTGCCCAGATGGCTGCCGAGGCTGCTGCCAAGCAGGCCATGGAGCACGGCATGAAGAAGGTTTCCGTCTTCGCCAAGGGCCCCGGCTCCGGTCGTGAGACCGCCATCCGCTCCCTCCAGGCTGCTGGCCTCGAGGTCTCGAGCATCCAGGACAAGACCCCCATTCCGCACAACGGCTGCCGCCCCAAGAAGCGTCGCCGCGTGTAACTGAAAGGATCGTATCAATATGGCAATCGACAGGACTCCTGTTCTTAAGCGCTGCCGTCAGCTCGGGATCGATCCCGCTGAGCTCGGTTACAGCAGCAAGAAGGAATCTATCCGTCAGCCCAAGCGCCGTCGCAAGGAATCTGAGTACGGCATGCAGCTGCGTGAGAAGCAGAAGGTCAAGTTCATCTATGGCGTTCTGGAGAAGCAGTTCCACGGCTACTTCAACAAGGCCCGTAAGATGAACGGCGTCACCGGTGAGAACCTCATGATCATCCTTGAGTCTCGCCTCGACAACGTCGTCTTCCGTCTTGGCTTCGCCCGCACCCGCAAAGAGGCTCGTCAGTCCGTCCGTCACGGTCACTTCACCGTGAACGGCAAGCGCGTGGACATCCCGTCCTACCGCGTCAAGGCCGGCGACGTCGTCGCTGTCGGCGAGAAGTTCCGTGACCTCCTCCCCATCAAGGAGGCCCTGATTTCCTCCGAGCGCTTTGAGGTCCCTGGCTGGCTCGAGGTCGATATCGAGAAGCTGTCTGGTAACGTGCTCGCTCTGCCGACGCGTGAGCAGATCAGCGGTGATATCAACGAGCAGCTCATCGTCGAGCTCTACTCTAAGTAGTCCATCCGGGCTGCTGAGGCTGGAGGTAATACATGTCAGAATTCATTAGGCCTCAGGTTCAGGTCGAAGAGATCAACGAGACCTCTGCTCGTGTCTCCGTCGAGCCGCTCGAGCGTGGCTACGGCGATACGCTGGGTAACTCGCTTCGTCGTGTTCTTCTGTCCTCGCTCGAGGGTGCCGCCGTCGAGGCCATTCAGATCGATGGTGCGCAGCACGAGTTCATGACCATCCCTAACATGGTCGAGGATGTCACCGACATCGTCCTGAATGTCAAGGGTCTTGTCTTCAGGGCTCTCGGCACGACCGACGAGGCGACCGCCACCATCTCGGTTGACGGCCCCTGCGAGGTCACCGGTGCGGACTTCTTTATTCCGTCCGAGTTTGAGCTGGTCAACCCCGAGCAGCACATTGCTACGCTCACCGAGGGTGGCCATCTCACCATGAGCATGCGCATCGGCTATGGCCGCGGCTATGTCTCTGGCGAGGCTAACAAGCGTGACAACGATCCCATCGGTGTGATCAACGTCGACTCGCTCTACTCGCCGGTGTCCCGTTGCGCCAAGCTCGTTGAGGCTTGCCGTGTCGGCCAGCATACCGACTACGACCGCCTTGTCCTCGAGATCGAGACCAACGGTTCCATCGCCCCGCGCGACGCCGTGGTCCAGGCTGCCAATATCATCAACCAGCATATGGCCGCCTTTATGAACCTTGCCGAGACCCCCGAGGTCGAGGAGGAGGCTTCGATCTTCGCTCCCGAGGTTACCAACGACAACGCCGAGCTGGACAAGCAGATCGAGGACTTGGACCTTTCCGTCCGTTCCTACAACTGCCTTAAGCGCGCCAGCATTCACTCGGTCCGTCAGCTCGTTGAGTTCTCGGAGAACGATCTGCTCAACATCCGTAACTTCGGTGTTAAGTCGATCGAGGAAGTGAAGGACAAGCTTGAGTCCATGGGCCTGAGCCTGAAGGCTTAATGCTTCGCATATTTGAGGAGAAACTAGACCATGCGTCACAACGTTAAGAAGGGCCTGAAGCTCGGCACCGATGCGAGCCACACCAAGGCCATGAAGAAGAGCCTTGCTAAGGCCCTCTTCGAGAACGACCGCATCAAGACCACCGAGACCCGCGCTAAGGCGCTGCGTTCGGTCGTCGACCCGATCATCACCTGGGCCAAGAAGGGCGACCTGCACTCTCGCCGTCTGGCTATCGCCAAGCTCGGCGATAAGCAGCTCGTTGCCGAGATCTTCGACAAGGCTGCTCAGGGCATGTGGCAGGACCGCAACGGCGGTTACACTCGCATCATGAAGCTCGGTAACCGTAAGGGCGATAACGCTCCTATCGTTATCATGGAGCTCGTCACCGAGCCTTGCACGCCTAAGGCCAAGAAGGCTGCTCCGGCCCCCAAGAAGGCCGCTGCTCCCAAGAAGGTTGAGGCTGCCGAGGAGGCTTCTGCTGAGGAGACCGCTGAGTAGACATTCTGTCTGCATAGGCTATATTCGAGGGGTACGTTCGCGTACCCCTCTTTTTTTGTCGCAATACCGTTGCTAGTTTGTTGGGAGCGCCCATGACTGCGCCGTCTGATTTCAATTCGACCCCCGAGCTCGACGCCACCCTTGTATTTCGCGTGGCCTACGATGGCTCCTCCTATAGCGGATTTGCGGAGCAGCCGGGCCTGACGACGGTTGCGGGCGAGCTGCGCCGTGCCATTGAGACGTTGCTGCGCCGCCCAATCGATCTTACGTGCGCGGGGCGTACCGATGCCGGCGTTCATGCGGTGGCCCAATACATCAGCGTGCCCGTAACGGACGCTGAGCTCGCTTTGACGCGCCGTAGGTGGCTGAGGGCTATGGATGCCCTCCTGGGCAAAGATATCGCCATAAACGAGGTCTACAAGGCTCGTAAGGGCTTTTCTGCACGTTTTGACGCGCGCTCTCGCACTTACACCTATCGCATTGCCGACCGTGATGCGCGACCCGTGCTGTCACGCGGTGCTGTGTGGTGGCATCGCTATCCCCTCGACGTCGACGCGATGGCGGCCGCCTGTCCTGCGCTTTTAGGCGAGCAGGACTTTAAGAGCTTTTGCAAGGTCGCCTCTGCCGTGGGCAAGCCCACGCACCGTTGCGTAATGCGGGCCGAGTTTGGCCATGAGGTCGCCTTTGGCGAGGACATCCTCACGTTTACCATCGAGGGCAATGCGTTTTTGCATTCGATGGTGCGAACCATTGTGGGCACCCTTGTCGAGATCGGCATGCATCGCCGCGATCCCGAGTGGATGCGCGAGGTAATTGACGCCTGCGATCGCACCGCAGCTGGTCCTACGGCACCCGCATGCGGTCTTACTTTTATGGGCGTGGACTACGACCCCGCCGAGCTTGTGGTCCTCGATTAGGGATGAGACTGCCTGACGGCGATCTTTGTGTGCGGCGCCTGTGGGCGGGGCGTGTGCAACATCTGTTCTTGACGTGCATCGCGGCGGACGACCGCCCGCATTAATTGACGGGGTGTACCATGAACGACAGTTTGTTACTAGCTGTCGAGAGGACGGAAAACTTGGTTCGACGTGGTTCGCATCCGCGACTTTCGGTGATCCTGATTGTTGAGGGTTCGCCCAGTTATGCGATGCGCGCTCTCGAGAGCGTCCAGAACCAAGACCTCTACGATTTGCAAATTGTCGTCGTTTGCCGCGGCGTGGTAGCTGGTGTGCGCCATTCGCTCGAAGCTGCTGCCGATAGAGACATTCATATTGATTTGATTGATGTTGAGGACCCAGCGCCTGGTGCCTGCCTGCGTGCCGGCTTTGCGGCTTCGCGCGGCTCCCAGATCATTGCGATGAATGCCAATGAGTGGTTTGCGCCGCAGTCCCTTTCGCAGATGGTCGATAGTTCGTGCGACGCTTCGGCTGACATCGTGTTTCCCTCCGTATCGCTCGACCGCTACGATGTTCACCGCGATCGTCATTCCCGAGTTTTGGACGCGACACCCGTTTCTGAAGATGAGGACCGGGCGGCTTGCCTGACCCAATTGGTTTCCTGTGGTTTAATCCGACAGACCTCTGGCGTGCTGTATGATCGCGCCCTTTTTGAGGCGTGCCTTGCGCATGGCGATGCGTTTCGCACGGTGTCTTTTTTGACGTTCGCGCTTTCGCAGGCAAAGCGCGTTTCGGGATGTGGCCGTGCCCGTTTTCATGCAGTGGCGCCGTCGATTACGGAGACGTTTGACCCCACGATGTTTGCCAGGCTTTCTGATGATATCGGGGCGCTCGACAGGCTTGCCGACTCGCTTGCCGTCGCGGGCGGTGGCGATCAGTTGAAGCAGGTCTGCCAGCGGTATTACTACGCCGGCCTGGTTGCCTGCATCGAAAATTTGTGTTTGAGCCCCCATGGGGTGTCTTCAATAGAGCGTTCGGCCCGTTTGCATGATATGCTCGAAGCGCAGCGTACCCGTCAGATGGTTGTGGCTCTTAAGGGCAATCATCGGGGCTTAGGTCTGCTCTATGGTTCGATAGCTAGTGCCAAGCCTATGCGGTGTGCGTTGTATACGCATCTGGCGGCCTTTTTCAATCGTTCGGGCGTCAGGACTGTCCAGTAGCGTGATTTTCGAAATAAATTGCATGGAATTGTTTCGAAATGCGTTCTTATTCACTAAAACCCTCAAATAGCGCTAAACTATTCAATTACTAAGTGATTGTCTCCGACATCTTTTGGAGTGAGGTTTTGTATGGCCAAAAAACGCAATGGGCGCCAGGATGCCATCAGAGATATTGTTCGCAATAAGGACGTACGTACGCAGCGCGTTTTGGTAGACGAGCTTCGCGCCATGGGTTTCGATTGCACGCAGGCGACCGTTTCGCGCGACATCGCGGACATGGGACTGCGTAAGCTCCCCGAGGGCATCTATGTCCTTGCCGAGGACCTGCATCTGCAGCGCATGGTTTCCGAGCTGGTTACCGGCGTACTGCGCACCGATAATCTGGTTATGATCAAGGCGCAGCCCGGTACGGCTTCTGGTATTGCCGCAGCGGTCGATGCCGCGGAGCTGCCCGACGTACTCGGCTCGCTTGCCGGCAACGACACGATCTTAGTCATTGCGCAGACGGCCGAGGACGGCGAACGCCTTGAGGCGCTCATCAACAAGCTGAGTAGCTCTCACAAGTAGGGGATGCGTGGCACTGCTGCTGTGCCGATTGTTGCTATAGGTAATTGCCGAGGGCGTTGACGAAGGTCAGCGCCCTTTTGCATGCCGGCACCCGTTGCTCTATCGGTCCTGCAGCCGGGGCCGTCGTGGCATCTTGTGACATCTGCCGAAATAAAGAAGCGCCCGAGCAGCGTACGTGCTGCTCGGGCGCCTTGGTGTCAGATGCCGCTTTGCGTCTACTGGCCCGTAGAGGGGTCGGGCGTGGGCGTAGGATCGGGGGTAGGCGTCGGCGTGCCACCGTCGCCACCCGTGCCACCGTCGCCACCCGTGCCACCATTGCCACCCGTGCCACCGTCGCCACCTGTCGTACCGCTATCGCCGGTGGTGTTGCCGCCCGGGGTTTCAGTGGTCGTGGTTGTCGTTGTCGTTGTGGTGGTCGTGGTCTCTTCCTCTTCTTTTTCCTCGTCTTTATCCTCTTCGTCTTTCTTTTTGTTGTTTGTGCCGTAGAACTTCCAGACGTTATTGTTCTTGTACGTGGGAGCCGTTCCGGTCTGGAATTCCTCGCGCTCGGTGCCCGCAAGAACGGTGTTCATGAACTTCTTAAAGACGGGCAGGTTGGTGCTGTCGCCCAGCAGGTCCGAACCGTACTTTTGGATGGGAATCTCGCCTGCGGAATAACCGGTCCACAGGGCGCATGTCAGTTGCGGCGTGAAGCCGCAGAACCACAGGTTGGTGGTGTTGTCAGTGGTGCCCGTCTTGCCGGCATAGGGCTGGTTGACGTTCAGCGCGCCAGCGGCACCCGTGCCGCTGCCCTGCATGACGCCGGATAGAACATCGGTAACCGCGGCAGCCTCGCCTTCGGTGAGCACCTGCGTGGGATTGTCGGTGTGCTGGTACAGAACCGAGCCGGTACGCGAGTCGATCTCGGTAATGGCGATGGGCTGACGGTAGTAGCCACCGTTGGCAAACGTTGCGTAGGCAGATGCCATCTCGAGCGGTGAGATGGACCCGGTGCCGAGCGTCATGACGGGAACGTCCTCGATATTGTCCTTGGCGGGATCGATGCCAAGCTTTTTGACGAGCGACATGATCTTGTCATTGCCGATGGCTTCGGCCACCTGAATGTAGCCGGTGTTGGATGAGTATGCCGTTGCCTGCTTAAGCGTGATGTTGCCATAGCTCTGGTTGCCGTAGTTTTGCACCTCGGTCGTGGTGCCCGTGGCCTTGAGCGGCGAGTTGCAGTTGAGGGTGACGTTGGGGTTCATACCGTTTTGGATGGCAGTTGCCAGCGTAAAGGCCTTAAACGTGGAGCCCACGGGGCGCTTTGCCGTAGCGTGGTTCACGTGATTCTCGTCGGCGTTGTAGTCGTAGCCGCCTACCATGCACTTGATATAGCCGGTCTTGGGGTCAACGACGACCATGCCCATGTCCAGGCCGTCGAGCGAAAGCGTGTCGAGCTGCGAGCGCACAGCCTCCTCGGCCACCTGCTGCATGGTGGGGTCGATGGTGGTCTTGACGGTCAGACCGCCCTTAAAGAGCACGTCGGTGGAGAACTCCTGCTCAAGCAACTGTTTAACGTAGGAGACAAAGTAGGGCTGAGAGTACACATCGACGCCACTGCCCGAAATCTCGGTCACGTTAAGCGTGATGGGCTCAGCCTGTGCGGCATCGTGCTCTTCCTGCGTGATGTGGCCCAGACGCAGCATGTTGTCCAGAACCTTATTGCGGCGGGACAGCGCCAAGTCGGGATTAACCGTGGGGTCGTACTGCGAGGGCGAGTTGGGAAGGCCGATGAGCAGCGCGGCCTCGCTCAGGGTGAGGTCGGCGGCGGTTTTGGACAGATAGGTCTCGGCGGCGGCCTCGATTCCATATGCTCCATGGCCGTAGTAGATGGTGTTGAGGTACATCATGAGGATCTCGTCTTTGGAGTACATATCCTCCATCTTGATGGCGATATAGGCCTCGCGCACCTTACGCTCGATGGTCGAGTCGAATTGTTCCTCCTGCAAGATGGTGTTGCGAACCAGCTGCTGGGTGATGGTCGATGCGCCCTCGTGGCCGCCGGTGAGGGTTGCCACCGATGCGCGTGCAATGCCCCAGAGGTCGATGCCGCCATGTTCGTAGAAGCGCTCGTCCTCAACGTCGACGGTGCCCTGCAGCACGTACGGGGATACTTGGTCCTTGGTGATGGACTTGCGGTTTTGCGTGTAGAAACTCGCAATGGTATTGCCGTTGCAGTCGACGATGTCGGTGGGCTCGCTCACCAGATACGCGTTGGCATCGGTGTAGTCGGGCAGATCGGACAGCCAGCGGTTGACGTTGCCGATCATGCCGATGCCAAACGCTACGCCCGCGATAAGCAGAAAGCCCAAAAACGAGAGCAAGATCATGGGAAGGGCATGCGTCTTAGAGCGACCGCGCCCCTGTCGTTGGCGAGGACCCATATATTGACCTCCAGGTATGTCGTGCCAGGCGGCAGGTATGCTACCGGGCAGGATGGACATAAGTTATTACACGATAAACCAATCGGGGCATGCGGGGCCTCGTGTATGCTGGTTGGCAGCAATTTTCAGAGTGAAAGCACACCTTGGCAAGGAGTTTACCGATGGCGATTCGGCCGATGGAACCGAGCGGACAATGCGAAAGCGAGTTGGCGGCGGCTGAAGTGGCGCTGCCCGAACTGCTGGCGCCTGCTGGCGGGCTCGACCAGATGCTCGCGGCGATTGCGGCGGGTGCCGATGCCATCTATGCGGGGCTGGACGGATTCAACGCTCGAGTGAGCGCGCATGGCTTTAGCGATGATGAGTTCGCGCGCGGTTGTGCCGTGGCCCATGCCCATGGCGTGCGTGTGTACGTGACGCTCAACGTGTTCGTGTTCGATGATGGGCTTGCCGACGCCGTGGCGTTGGGGGCGCATGCGCGCGCGTTGGGTGCCGATGCGTTGATTGTGGCCGATGCCGGGCTGGCTTGTGCACTTCGTGCGGCGATTCCGGGGGTCGAGATTCACCTGTCCACTCAGGCGGGCGCTCATAGCGAGGGTGCCGTGCAGTTGGCTGCCAAGGAGCTGGGAGTTGAGCGCGTGACGACTGCGCGCGAGCTGAGCGTTGCAGAGATTGAGACGCTTTGCGCTACTGGCGTGCCCATCGAGGTGTTCTGTCACGGCGCTATTTGCATTGGATACTCGGGTGCGTGCGGGTTCTCTGCCCTTCGACGTGGCCGCTCTGCGATGCGCGGTGATTGCACGCAACCGTGCCGTCTATCCTATGACTTGGTGGACGAGGCGGGGCAGAGTGTTGTCGCTGTCGAAGGGGATCGCCTGCTTTGTCCGCGTGACTATCTGGGCATCGCGCATCTGCCCGAGCTTGTTGCCGCCGGCGTGACATCGCTCAAGATCGAGGGCCGCATGAAGAATCCCGACTACGTCTTTAACGTGGTGAGGGTGTGGCGTCGGGCGCTCGATATGCTGCGCGACGGCACATGGGATGCCGATGCGGTGCCGGCGCTTGAGCGCGAGCTGGGAAGGTCGTTCAACCGCGGCTTTACCGATGCGTATCTGCGGGGTCGTTCGCGCGCCGAGCTCATGAGCTTTGAGCGCGCGATCAACCAGGGCGTGCGCGTGGGCCACTTGGTGGCGGTAGGTCACGAAGAGGTGACGGTTGAGCTTGATGCCGCCGTGGCGGCGGGCGATACGCTCGAAATCCGATTTTACCCGGGTGCCGACGCGCGTCCCGATGTGCCCAAGCGCTGGCCACAGGTGCCTTGCCCCGTGGATGCCGCTGCGGGAGAGCGCATCGTCGTGCATTGCAAACGCAAGGTGGACGCGGGCTGCGAGGTCTATCTGATTCGCAGTGCCGGCGTGCTGGGGCAGACGGCAACGGTGCTGTCTCTTATACACATCTCCGAGCCCACGAGACCGATCAGTA
>CABSNX010000007.1 GCA_902479205.1 uncultured Collinsella sp.
AAGGCTATTCGTCGGCAGCGTCAGATGTGTATAAGAGACAGGGGCCGTCATGTGCTTTCCTATGGCTTTGCCGAGAACAACGACATCGTCTGCGTACATCCGGATGTCAAGGGCATCCAGAGCGACTTTATCGTTCGCTTTGAGGACGGCACCGAGCACGCTGTCGAGATCAAGAGCAACCCCGGTCGTCACAACATGCTCAACGCCACGGCCGTCTTGACCGTCGCCCATGTCCTTGGCCTCGATATCGACGCCGCCGCTAAGGCACTTTCGAGTTTTGAGGGCGTCCGCCGTCGCTTTACCCACGTGGGCGATATCGACGGCATCACGGTGGTTGACGATTACGGCCATCATCCCACCGAGATCAAGGCGACGCTCGCTGCTGCCTCTTCGCTGGGCTACAAACATGTCGACGTCGTGTTCCAGCCGCACCGCTATTCGCGCCTGCAGGCTCTGTGCGATGACTTTGCCGATGCCTTTGCCAACGCCGATAAGCTGCTGCTGATCGATGTGTTCTCCGCCGGCGAGATGCCGATTCCGGGCGTTACCTCCAAGATGCTCGCAGATACCGTTCGCGCCAAGCACCCCGGCAAGGAGGTCGTGTACTGCTCCAGTCGTCTTGAGCTCAACCAGGAGCTTGAGAAGCTCGTGGGCGAGGGCGACCTGCTACTCACCATGGGTGCAGGTGACGTCACGACCGTCGGCCCCGAGTTCATCGAGTATCTGACTGCCAAGAAAGACGCTTAACCTCCATGGGTCTGTTTAACGCCGTCATGGCGCTTTCGGGCATGATCGACACGGACGTGGTCGAGGACGAACGTCTTGCACGCCATACAAGCTATCGTATCGGCGGCAAGGCCGACCTCTTTGTGACGTGCCATAGCTACCATGCCCTGCGTCGCGCCGTGGCGGTGCTTGACCGCGAGCAGGTGCCGTGGGTGATTATCGGTAAGGGGTCCAACCTGTTGGTTGCCGATGCCGGTTATCGCGGCGCCGTTATTTCGCTGGGACGTGAGTTTCAGCGCACGGTTGTTGCCGAGGACGGCTGCACGCTGACCGTTGGTGCGGGCGTGATGTTCGCGCGTTTGGTCAACGACGCCTTGTCGCGCGGGCTTTCGGGCCTTGAGTTCGCGGTCGGTATTCCCGGTTCGGTCGGCGGCGCCGTGTCCATGAACGCAGGTACGCGGAACGAGTGGATCGGTTCCCTTATCGAGGACGTGGTCACGTTTGATCCGGCGTCCGGTATTAAGCACTATGCAGGGTCCGAGATCGCTTGGGGGTATCGCGAGTGCAGCTTGCCGCGTAATGAGATCATTCTCGAGTGCGTGCTTAAACTCAAGCCCACGCCCAAGGCCGACATTCGCGAGCGCATGGAGCGGTACCTGACGCGCCGCAAGCGCACGCAGCCCATGGGCCGTGCATCCTGCGGATCGGTCTTTCGCAACCCGCCCGATGCAAGCGTGGGCAAGTTGATTGAGGATTGTGGATTAAAGGGTTTTTCGGTTGGCGGTGCGGAAGTTTCGCCCGTACACGCTAATTTTATCGTTAATAACGGAACCGCCTCGGCCGATAACGTGGCCGCGGTTATCAGGCATGTGCACGGAAAGGTGAGGGAGGCGTATGGCATCGAGCTCAGACCGGAAGTTAAATTCCTCGGCTTCTAGAGCATCGAAACCAACCTTCCGCCGCGCCGGAGGGCGTTCCGGCGCACCTGCCCAGCCTCAACATAAGCCCGCCATGCCCTCCAAGTCTGTTGGGCCCGTTCGTCCTGCCAAGCGCCCGGTCGTCGGCTCGCAGCTGGGGGGACGCCCCGCTTCTAAAAAGACGAGTCGTCCGGCTCCGCGTCCTTCGGTGACGCCCAAGCCGGCGATGGGCACCAAGACCTCCCGACCCATGGCGACGCCCAAGCCTTCGCTGGGAGCTCGTGCGCCGCATGCCGGCCGTACGTTGGCTGGCGCTAAGCCGCGTTCACTGACATCGGTACCCGCCGCCAAGGCGTCTTCGGCAAAAAGGGGCATCAATCCTCTGTCATCGCTGGGTGCCATGGCAAGCAAGACGACCGACGCTGCTTCCGCCATGAAGGGTAAAGGCAAGATCGCGGGCGGCATCCTGGCAGCCGTGGCCGTACTTGCCATTGTTGCCATCGTCGTCATCAACTCCGGCCTGTTCGCCGCCACCGATATTCAGATTCATGGCAGCGAGCATGTGACCAAGCACGACGCCATGCAGCTCATCAGTCTTCCCGAGAACACGTCGCTCTTTAACGTGGATCCCGATCAGATTACCGAGGGCCTCAAGCAAAACCCGTGGGTCTCGGGCGTGGATGTCCAGCGTCAGTTTCCCCATACGCTTATCATCACGCCGACGGAGCGTAAAGTTACCGCCATTGCGTATATCAGCTCCGACGACCTTGCCTGGGCTATCGGAGACGATGACACCTGGATCGCTCCGCTGTCGACGTCTGTCGAGGTGGACGACCAGGGGAACGTCATTACATCGGGGGAGGGTGCCAACACCCTGACCGGCATCGATGCGGCCCTGGCGCTTGCCAAGCACTACGGCGCCGTGCTGTTGACTGACGTCTCGGCCGATGTCGCACCGGTTTCGGGTCGGGCGGTGAGCTCCAAGGCCGTCAAGGCCGGTCTGGATTACGCACGCGGTTTTTCGAGCGAGTTCTTGGGCCAGGTGAAGGATATTTCCACGCCTTCCGTTGAGGCTATCTCGGCAAATCTCGACAACGGCGTCGAGGTGTCGCTGGGCGATTCGGATGATATCGCCAAGAAAGAACGCATCGTGACCAAGCTGCTTTCGCAGGTAGAGGGCGTAACCTATATCAATGTGCGCTCTCCAGGCAACTACACGTTTAGGAACGCACCGACCGCCTAGCATCCTAAACGGCTTTGTTGAGGGGCCATACCACGCCGTTTATCTGGTTTGTTTGGTTTTCACGGTCAATTATTTGACTGATACGTTCATAATGTGCAAACATAATACGGTTTACCTTTGCATTTACTTTCAACCTGAAGGTTAATGTGCGCAGGGGTCAACCCATGCTATGGCTATAACCTTTGTTCGGAGGACCGACATGCACGAGACAGAGATCAACAACTACCTTGCCGTCATTAAGGTGGTCGGCGTCGGCGGCGGCGGTACCAACGCGGTCAATCGAATGATCGAAGAGGGCATCCGCGGCGTCGAGTTTGTTGCCATCAACACCGATGCTCAGGCACTCGCGATCTCTGATGCCGATATCAAGGTGCACATCGGCACCGACCTTACCCGCGGCCTGGGCGCCGGCGCCAACCCCGAGGTTGGTCGCAAGGCTGCCGATGAGTCCCGCGACGATATCGCCGAGGCGCTCGCTGGCGCCGATATGGTGTTCATCACCTGCGGCGAGGGCGGTGGTACCGGTACCGGCGCCGCTCCCATCGTTGCCGATATCGCAATGAACGAGGTCGGCGCGCTGACCGTCGCCGTCGTGACCAAGCCCTTCACCTTCGAGGGTCGCAAGCGCAAGAAGAGCGCCGAGGAGGGCATCAAGACCCTCTCCGATTGCGTCGACACCATGATCGTTATCCCTAACGACAAGCTGCTCGACATCGCCGAGAAGAAGACCACGATGCTCGAGGCCTTCGCAATTGCCGATGGCGTCCTTTCCCAGGGCACCCAGGGCATCACCGACCTCATCACCGTCCCGGGTATCATCAACCTGGACTTCGCCGATGTTAAGACCATCATGAAGCAGGCCGGTACCGCCATGATGGGTATCGGTACCGCTTCTGGGGATACCCGTGCCGTCGACGCTGCCCAGCAGGCCATCTCCAGTCCGCTGCTCGAGAGCTCCATCGATGGCGCCACGCGTGTCCTGCTTTCCATCGCCGGCTCCAAGGACCTGGGCATTCAGGAGATCAGCGACGCCGCCGACGTTGTCGCCAATGCCGTCGACCCCGAGGCCAACATCATCTTCGGTACCGTTGTTGACGAGTCCCTGGGCGACCAGGTGCGCATCACCGTTATCGCTACGGGCTTCTCCGACTCCAACGTCAACCGTCAGGACGAGCTCTTCGCTGCTCAGCAGTCCCAGAGCAAGGCCGCTGCTTCCGCTGAGCCGCAGCGCACCGCTCCGGCTGCCAGCCCCGCTCAGGCTGCCCCGACTCGCAACGTCGGCGGTACCGAGCTGCCCAACTTTGGCAACGATCAGTTTGAGCTTCCCGACTTCCTCAAGCGCGGCAGCTTCTAAGTCGTTCTTCGCATTGTTTTGCACAGGGGCGCGTCCGTATGGATGCGCCCTTTTTGTTTCTCGTTTGTAAACGAAAGCCTCCAATCTCCTTACGTTCCCTTTACGTTTGGTCCCTACCGCTGCGGGTATCCTTTTAAAGAAGTATGACAGCCGTATAAACACGGACTGCGCGGCGACGCCGCGGTACTTGTTGTAATAGGAGGCTTTAGTATGGCAGCACGTGCGGACAACGTTTCGCGTGTCGACCATGATGGAGTTACGTTGGTGGAGGGTTCGACGACCGATGTTCGTTTTGCCTTTACCGAGCGCACCGGCGGTGTTTCCGAAGATGCGTACTCCTCACTCAATCTGGGCTCGCATGTAGGCGATGACCCCTTTGCCGTTCAAGAAAATCGTCGTCGAGCGCTCGAAGCCATGGGCGCCGCTGAGTGCGAGCATAATCTGCTCGTGCCCAATCAAGTACATGGTGACCACGTCGTGACGGTGACCTCGAACGGTGCCGATGATCTCGAGAACATTCGTGAGCAGATTGCCGAGGGCTGTGATGCCCTCGTCTGTACGGCCCATGAGGTGCCCGTGATGCTCTGCTTTGCCGATTGTGTTCCCGTGGTGCTGGTGGCTCCCGGCGGCTTTGCCGTGGTGCATTCTGGCTGGAAGGGCACGATTGCGCGTATTTCCGCCAAAGCCTGCCAGGCGCTTTGTGGGGCGGCTGACTGCACGCCGGAGGACATCTCTGCCTATATTGGGCCCCATATCCTGGGCGACGAGTATGAGGTGTCCCAAGAACTTATGGATCGCTTTGCTGCCGAGTTCTCGTGCATCGATGCTACTGCTTCTCGCATGCTCGATCTTTCCGTCGCCATTCGCGAGGCGCTGGTGGATGCCGGTGTCGATGTGAACGGCATTGTGGACACCAAACTTTCCACCGTTCGTCAGAACGACCGCTTTTATTCCTACCGCAACGAGGGCGGCACCTGTGGGCGCCATGCTGCGATCGGCGTGATGCTATGAGAAAGATCGCATCGGTCCTGAGTGCAGCAGTGCTCACGCTCACGCTGTGCGCCTGCTCCTCGGGATCTTCTACCTCTTCCATCACCGTTGCCGGCTCTACGACGTGCCTTCCCATTGCCGAGATCGCGGCCGAGGGCTTTAAAGAGGAGACCGGCATCGACGTGCTCGTCTCCGGCCTTGGCTCATCTGCTGGCATCGAAGCTGTTAGCGCCGGCACCGCCGACATCGCTAGTTCGTCTCGTGGCCTCAATGCCGACGAGCAGGATTTGGGCCTGACCCCGATCGTAATCGCACACGACGGCATTGCAGTCATCGTGAACGACGACAACCCGGTCGACAATCTCTCGACCGAGCAGCTCCGCGATATTTACGCCGGCAAGATCACCAACTGGAAAGAAGTCGGCGGAGAGGACCTGAAGATTCAGGTTATCAACCGCGACGAGGCGTCCGGTACGCGCGAGGCCTTCCGCACTATCGTGATGGACGGCACGCCATTCGATCGCCGCTCGGCTGTTCTTTCGGGCACGGGCCAGGTACGCGATGTCGTGTCCCGCTCGCGTGGCGCCATTGGCTACATCTCGCTGGGTTTTGTCGAGAGCCTCAATGCCAAGACCTCGGTTAAGGCCGTTTCGGTCAACCATGTCGAGGCATCCGAGAAGACGGTCGCAAGCGGCGGCTATCCCATCTCGCGTGACCTTTACTTCTTTGTGAAGGGTACGCCTTCGCAGCAGGCGCAGGACTACATTGACTATGTGACGTCCGAAAAGATGGACAAGCAGATTCGCGAGGCGGGCTTTATTCCCGTCACCAACGACGGAAAGGGGAGTGAGTAGCGTGGAAGCACAGGAAATCCCCCAGATTGAGCATGAGGCGCGGACGCCCAAAAAGCGTGAGTTGGCGTTGGTGTCACGCAGCACCTATCTCAAGGAGAAGGCGCTGCAGTGGATCTTCTTTGCCTGTGCGTTCTTGGCGGTCGTCACCGTCATCCTGATTTTTGTCTTTACCACGTACTCGGCGCTGCCGGTCTTTACCGACATTGGCCTGGCGGACTTCTTTAGCTTTACGTGGGCGCCCTCTGAGGGTCACTACGGCATCATGTCGCTGCTGGCGGGCTCTGGCCTGGTGACGGTCGGTGCCCTTGCCATGGGCGTGCCGTTGGGTGTGGGCACAGCCGTGTATCTGGTCGAGATCGCCAGCAAGCGCGTGCGCAGGCTCATTAGCCCCGCTGTCGACCTGCTGGCGGGCATCCCCTCCATCATCTACGGCTTCTTCGGCATGATCATCATCCGCCCGTTTATCGCCCAGCTGACCGGCGGCCTTGGATTTGGCGCACTGACGGCGTGGTTCGTGCTCGCCATCATGATCGTCCCTACCATCACCACGCTCACCATAGATGCCCTCAATTCCATTCCCATGGGCATTCGCGAGGCGTCCTATGCCATGGGTGCCACCAAGTGGCAGACCATCTACAAGGTCGTGCTTCCTGCAGCCAAGCTGGGCATTGTCGATGCGATTGTCTTGGGTATGGGGCGTGCCATCGGTGAGACCATGGCCGTGCTGATGGTCGTGGGCAACGCCCCGGTCATTCCGGATAGCATCTCGAGCCCCATCTCGACGCTCACGAGTCAGATTGCGCTCGACATGAGTTATTCCTCGGGCCTGCACCGCTCGGCTCTGTTTGGCATGGGCGTTGTCCTGTTTATCATCTCCGCTGCACTGGTGGGTATCGTCCGCCTGATTTCCAAGAAGAGGGGGTAGGCTATGTCCGATTCCGTTGACACGATGGTCGATACGACCTCGTCGCGTGAGCGCATCAAGCGTGCCCTTTCCCATGGCAAGAAGGGCCGCATCAACAAGGATCTGTCCAACAAGATCATGCTCGGCGTGTTTCGCGCCGCGGCCTATATCACCACGCTGGTGCTGATCGCCATCATCGCCTACGTGGTCATCAACGGCCTGCCGCATATCTCGCTCGACTTTATCTTCGGCTGGCCGCAGGGCGTCAACGCCGAGGGCGGCATTTGGCCCACGATCGTCTCGACCATCTACGTGACGGCGCTCGCCATGCTCATCTGCACGCCGGTTGCCGTCCTGGCTGCGGTCTATCTGGCCGAATACGCCAAGCAGGGCAAGATTGTCGACATCATTCGCTATGCTGCCGATGCCCTGGCCTCGGTGCCCTCCATTGTTATGGGCCTCTTTGGCTACGCCTTGTTTGTCGAGGCCATGGGCCTGGGCCTTTCGATGGTTTCGGCCGCGCTGGCGCTGGCGCTTCTGATGCTGCCTATCGTCATGCGCACCACCGAGGAGGCAATCCGCGCCGTTCCGCGCTATATCCGTTGGGGCGCATATGGCCTGGGCGCCACCAAGTGGCAGGTCGTCTCCAAGATCGTGCTTCCTTCGGCTTTTGGCCGCATCGCCACCGGCATCGTGCTTGCCATCGGCCGCGCCATCGGCGAGACTGCGGTGGTGCTCTACACCATGGGTCAGGCCATCAACCTGCCTATCTCGCCACTCGATTCCGGCCGCCCCATGACGGTCCACCTGTACCTGCTTGCCAACGACGGCATCAACATGAACGCAGCCTATGGCACCGCGCTTTTGCTGATGGCGATTATTCTGGCCTTCAACCTGTTTGCGCGCTATCTGTCGCGCAAACGCCGCTAGTTAAGGAGTCCCATGTCCGTCTATCAGTCCGCTCCCACGCCGGAGCAAGCGGCCATCACGGCCAAGGATTTCAACTTTTGGTACGGTGACTTTCATGCGCTGACGGGGCTCGACCTCAACATCGCCAAAAACGCCATCACCTCGTTTATCGGTCCTTCGGGCTGCGGCAAATCGACGTTTTTGCGCTGCATCAACCGTATGAACGACCTGATCGAGGGCACCCGCGTCGAGGGCACCATGACGCTCGACGGCAACGATATCTATGCCGAGGGCGTCGACCCGGTCGACCTTCGCCGTCGCGTGGGCATGATTTTTCAGCAGCCCAACCCGTTCCCCAAATCCATCTACGAGAATGTCGCTTTTGGCCCTCGTCTGCAGGGCGTGACTAGCAAAAGCGACCTCGATGACATCGTGGAAGAATCGCTCAAGCGCGCCAACCTCTGGAAAGAGGTATCCAATCAGCTCAACAAGGACGGTTTGGCGCTCTCGGGCGGTCAGCAGCAGCGTCTGTGCATTGCGCGTGTGCTTGCGGTGCAGCCCGATGTCCTTCTGATGGACGAGCCCTGCTCCGCCATCGACCCCACGTCCGTCTCCAAGGTCGAGGATCTGATGGCCGAGCTGGCGCCCGAGATGACGATCATCATCGTCACGCATTCTATGCAGCAGGCCGCTCGTATTAGCGACTACACCGCATTTTTCTTGCAGGAAGTTGCCGGCGAGCCCGCCACGCTCATCGAGTATGGTCAAACCGACGCGATCTTCACCAGCCCGGTGGATTCACGGACGGAAGACTATATCACCGGCCGCTTTGGCTGATCGGTGCGACTAGTCCCAAGCCGATCGGACCTGGTCCGGTGCGTATTCACTGTGCGGGCGGCATGACCGCACCCAACTGATTGGAGTGAACCATGCGCAAACTGTTTTCCCGTCAGCTCATCGAAGCCCGTCACGAGATGCTGAGCATCTACGAGGCTGTAGACCTGGCGCTTCACGACGCCGTGAAGGCCTATGTGACCGACGATCGCAAGCTCGCCACCAAGACCAAGAAGCGCACGCTCTCGATCGATGCGCGCTGCGCCAACTTGGAGGCCGTGTGCTACAACCTGATCGCTACGCAGTCGCCGGTCGCCTCCGACTTCCGCTTGCTGCAGACGATCATCTACGTCGACTTTAACCTGCAGCGCATGACCGATAAGGTTCGCCAGATCTGCCGCGCCACGCGTCACATGGTCAAGGCCGACATCTCGCTGCCCCAGGAACTCGTCGCTACGGTCGAGGCCGAGGCCGAGGCTGTTTACCAGGTGCTGGGTTCGTCACTTTCTGCGCTCGTCACCAACGACATGTCCATCATCTGCAACCTGGCCGGCGAGGACGAGCCGGTGCATGCGGCGTACGAGAAGTTCTTCCGCACCTTTAACCGCATGGACACGGGCGATTTTATGGACGACGACAGCAACTATGACGACCTGCGCCGCGCCATCATGGTTTCGCGCTACCTCGATCGTATCGCCTCGATTTCGATCGATGCCGCCTGCCGTCTGACCTTCCTTTTGACCGGACAGCGTTTGACTGCCGGCGATATCGCCCGTACGGACGAGGATGAGCTTGAGAGCATGCGCGTGCCTTCGGGCGAGGGTGTCATCATGAGGCCCGCCGTGGATGCGGGCTATGTTGCCAAGGTGCCTGCTAACGAGGTGAGCGAGGGTCTTCGCTACCTGCTCGAGCACCTCGAGGACGAGGATGACACCGAGGATGATGAGGAGTAGGGCAGCTCCGTTCGTCGAAAGATTGTAAATACCTAAGTGAGCGCGGCCTTGCACATGCGGGGCTGCGCTCTTGCGTTAGCATGGGACTACTTGTTTGGCTGTCAGCGGAGGCGATTGGCAATGGATAACTATTTGGACTTGATGCGCGCTCGCCGCGAGCAGATTCTGGAGCGTTTTTATGCGGCACTCGATCGCGCGGGCCGTCCCCACGATGCTGCGCGACTGATTGCCGTCTCCAAGACTGTTGGCGTCGATGAGACCGTTGCCGCTATTCAGGCGGGGTATCGCCATTTTGCCGAGAACCGCCCGCAGGAGCTCGTCCGCAAGCTTGCGGGCCTCGCGGAGCATCCGGAGCTACCCGAGGTGCGCTTCGATATGATCGGCAACCTGCAGACCAACAAGATCAATGCGGTTCTGGGCTCGGCCCAGCTGATTCATTCGGTAAGCTCGCTGCATTTGGCTCAGGCCATCTCGAGCCGTGCGGTCCGTAAGATTGAGGCGGGCGAGCTCTCCGGCCCCCAGCGCGTGCTGATCGAGGTCAATGTGAGCGGCGAGGAGTCCAAGGGCGGCTTTTCGCCCGACGAGGTGCGAGACGCCGCGGGTGAGCTTGCGGAGCTTGAGGGAATTTGTGTGCAGGGCCTTATGACTATGGCACCCCGGGGGAATAAGGATGTGGCGCGCCGCACTTTTGCCGGACTTCGCGAGCTAAGGGATGAGCTTGAGGCGACGCACTCCGACCTGAGCCTGCCCGAACTTTCCTGCGGCATGAGCGAGGACTTTGAGCCTGCTCTTGAGGAAGGCTCTACGCTCGTTCGCCTGGGCAGGGTAGTATTTAGCCCGGAGTTTGCAGTAAAATAAGGCTCTGAAGTGCGCACTGATTATCGGAGCGCCTGCACTAAACCGCGAGAGGACACAACCATGGGCTTCCTTGACGAGATTAAAAATAAGATGCACCTGGGCGGCCAGCAGGGTTACGACCAGGGTTATGGTCAGGACGACGACTACGGCTACGATGATGGCTATGACGACGGCTACCAGAATAACGGTTACAGCGGTGCCTCGGGCGAGGGCTTCTACACCCAGGACGAGCCGAGCAACGGCCTGTTGGGTCAGACGCGCCGCGGCGAGGCCGAGTCGGTGGCCGTGTACACACGCTCCGGTCAGCTGGTCGGCGACGATTCTCGCCATGCTACGACCTACAACCCGCCATCGCGCTCGCAGGAGACGGTTGCGGGCGGTTATCGTCCCGGTGCCTACGACACGCCGTCGAGCTACGCCGAGAGCACGCGTGCCCGCGCTGCTGCCCCCGCACCCGCTCCCTCACCGAGCGATGCCTCGGCGTATGCGAGCAACATCATCAATGCTACGCCGCAGCTGCCGGCTTACGTCCTGCGCCCCGAGAGCTATGACGACGTGGAGACCGTCGTGCGCCGCGTGCGCACCAAGCAGCCTGTCGCGCTGATTTTTGTGGGCGTTCGTACCGAGGTCGCCAAGCGCGTCCTGGACTTCTCTTACGGCTTTGCCTGCGGCCTGGGTGCCACCGTCAAAGAGGTGGGCGATCGCGTGTTTATGGTGCTGCCCGCCGGTTGCGAGGTCAAGGATTCGGACCTCAAAAAGCTCCGTGCCGACGGCTACCTTAAGTAAAGACAAGACGAGGAGATTCTCATCAACATCTACACCATTGTCCAGTTGGTCAATACGCTGTTCAACTTCTACTCCACGCTCATCGTGGTCTACTGCCTTATGACGTGGATCCCTATGAAACAGGGCGGATTGCTACAGGATATCGCCGCCGTCCTCGATAGCGTGTGCGGCCCGTGGCTCAATTTGTTCCGCCGGTTTATCCCGCCCATGGGAGGCGTCGATTTTTCACCGGTCGTTGCGATTATTGCGTTGCAGTTGGTGCAGAAGCTGGTTCTGCAACTTCTTATAGGTATACTCATATAAAACTGGCTTAGTAACTCACGTCGGGCGCACGGCGCCAAGGCGAAGATAAAGGAGAACTTGTTATGGCTATTACCCCTGCTGACATTCAGGCTCAGACCTTCTCTGAGGCCAAGCGCGGCTACGATCCCGCCGAGGTCGACGTCTTCCTGGAGACCCTGTCCTCTGAGGTCGACGCCATGCTCGCCAAGATCGTCGATCTTAAGGGTCGTCTGACCGCCACCGAGCAGCAGCTCGCCGACACGCAGGCCCAGCTTGCTCAGGCTCAGGATGCTGCTGCGCAGGCCGTTCCCGCCGCCCCTGTGGCCGCTCCCGCACCCGACTTCTCCGCTCAGGAGCGCCAGATTTCCGCTGCCCTGATTGCTGCCCAGCAGACCGCCGAGGGCATTGTCAACGACGCCAACGAGAACGCTGACCGCATCCGCAACGAGGCCGACGCCAAGGCCCGCGAGGTCATCCGCCAGGCCCTGACCGAGAAGCAGGCCGAGCTTGAGGAGATCGACCGTCTTAAGGCTTCCCGTGAGGAGTTCAAGGCCGAGTACCTCAAGCTCATCCAGCACTTCATGGACGATGCTCAGAACTCCTTCCCGTCCGATCTCATGGCTTCCACGCCGGTCGGTTCCGCCGCTTCTCCGGCTGTGACCGTTCCTGCTGCCGAGCCGCTGCCCGTCGCCGAGCCGGTTATCCCCGTTGCCGATCCCTTCGCACCGATCGACAACTTCGCCGCCGACGACCTGGACTAATATCCAGCTATCATGTAGCGCCTAGAAAGGGCCCGCAGCTTGCGGGTCCTTTTTTGTGGCTGTGTGCAGTCTGCAAAATAAAACGCCGAGTCCTGCGTTTGAGGGCACAGGACTCGGCGAAGGGCGCATGGTCAAAGGTGGATTTTAAGGCATGTCCCAAAAATCTACTTGAGGAGGAAGTCGGGGAGGGGAATGGTGCGGGCCTCGCGATGCTCAGGATCGGCGATATGGTCGGCAGGATAGCCGCAGACGAGCATGTGATAGGGATAGGTGCCCTCGGGCAGGCTGAACTGCTCACAGGCCACCTCGGGCTTAAAATGGCACACCCAGCACGTACCCAGGCCCTGCTCCTCGGCCTCCATCATCATCTGATCGCAAACAATCGAGGTGTCGATGGCGCTGGAGTTCATCTGGTCATAAGGGCGCACCCAAGCATCGTCGGTAACGCTGCAGATAAGAAAGATAAGCGGAGCCCCAAAGATAGACCCATCACGAGCAAAGCGCGGCTGACAAGCAGCAGCCTTCTCCAGAAGCTCCGGAGTATCAAGCACCATCACGCGGGTTGGATGATTATTACAAGCAGAAGGAGCAATACGCCCAGCCTCAACAATGGCATCCACCACAGCCTGCTCAACAGCCCGATCCTCAAACAAACGACAAGAATACCGAGACCGAGCCAGATCCAAATACCCCATAACCAAACCCTCCAAAGTCAGCAAATCAATCCAAAGTAAAACAAAGGGTACCCAAAGCCCCATCCAGCCAAACGTTTAAGGCGGTCCCAAAGTTTCCAATCGGGCCCCAAGGCCCTGCCAACAAAAGCCCCATCGCTTTCAAAGTATCAGCCAAAGTTTCCAATGGTGGTACGTAAGGGAGCGGGCCCGACCACTAATAACCTTTTGAACGACTCTGCTTGCAGCCGGAGTGAAAAAGGTTATTAGTGGTCGGGCCCACGACCGCCGGGACACGTACCCCCAATTAACTGTTCTTCATGACAATCGAATCCACGACATCGGCCACATTCTCACAGCAGTCGGCGCAGTATTCCAGGAAGGCGTAGACGTCACGCCAAGCGATGACCTCAAGCGGGTCCTTGCCATTGACGTGCAGGTTGCGCATGGCGTTGATATAGAGCTCGTCGGCCTCGGACTCGATGGTGTTGATCTGGATGACGAGCTCGCGCAGGGTCTTGGACTTGCGGTAGTTGGGCAGCTCGACCATCAGGTCCTTCATGGCGCGGCAGGCGTCGGTCACCTTGTGGGCGATGACGATGGCATCGGGGTGGATGCTCTGGATGTTGGTGAAGTAGACGCGCTGCACGACGCCTTCGATACGGTCAAGCACAGTGTCGAGCGCGCAACTCATCAGGTCCAGATCCTCACGCTCAAGCGGGGTGATAAAGGCAGTGAGCAGGGCATCCTCGAGCTCATGGTGCTTCTTGTCGGCCGCATGCTCAATCGCATGCATCTCCTCGAGCATGTCGTGGATCTGCGCGGGATCAAAGTTCTCAAAAATCTTGATGAGCAACTCTGCGGCTTGGACAGCAAGGTCGGCGCAGGCGACGTAGTTGTCAAAGTAGAACGAATCGGGTTTCTTTGCCATGAGTGGGTCCTTTCGAGGCGAAGACGGGTGGGCGAGGTATTGCGGTCCGGATGGACGTTCGGTTTGACTAGATGAACATCATGAACAGCTTGGCCATTACAAAGCTGATGAGTCCACAGGCGGGGAAGGTGAAGAACCACGTGAACATCATGTCCTTGACCACGCCGAAGTTGATGGCCGAGAGGCGCTTGACGGCGCCGACACCCATAATGGCGCAGGTTTTGATGTGCGTGGAGGATACGGGGATGCCGGTAAGGGTGGCAAGTAGCAGGTTCGCGGCGCCTGCGAGGTCGGCAGAGAAGCCCTGATACTTCTCGAGCTTAACCATGCTCTGGCCGACGGACTTGATGATGCGCTCGCCGCCCACGCTGGTGCCGATACCCATGGTTGCCGAGCACAGCAGCATGATCCAGATGGGGATGCCGGCGTCGCCGACGCTCGTCTGCCCGCTGGCAAAGGCGACACCTAAAAAGAGCACGCCGATGAACTTCTGTCCATCCTGCGCGCCGTGCATAAAGCTCATGGCCGCAGCGCTTGCGATCTGAGCGTATTTAAAGAAAACGTTGGCGCGTCGCCTGTTGGCGGCGGCGAAAAGAATCGAGACGAGCTTGCACAGGACCCAGCCCATGACAAAGCCCAGTCCGATGGAGAGCGCCAGGCCGTAGATGACCTTCATCCACTCGTGGACGTTGACGCTGCTGGCGCCACCGAGGGCGATAGCAGCGCCGGTCAGGCCGGCGATGAGGCTGTGGCTCTGCGAGGTGGGGATACCAAAACGCGATGCCGTGGCACCGTAGACGACGATGGAGAATAGCGCCGCGCAGAGGCATGCGAGCGCCATGGTGCTGTTTCCGCCAAAGTCGACGATATGCGAGATGGTGTTGGCGACGCTGGCATTAAAATGCGTCATGATGAGCACGCCCAAAAAGTTGAACGCGGCGCTCATGAGAATGGCGGCGCGGGCGGGCATGCAGCGCGTGGTGACACAGGTCGCGATGGCGTTGGGCGCGTCGGTCCATCCGTTGACGAAGATAGCGCCGAGCGCGAGGAATACGGTGACGGCAAGGACTGGGTTCGACACAAGTTGGCCGAGGAAGGCTGAGAACGTTACGTCCATATATGGGCTTTCTCGAAGTTTGCAGACATGTTACAAAAGCATGATAAATCGTATCACCTCCTGTGGGTTTCTTTACCGAGTTCTGATGGGAGAAGTGAATTTTTTGGCACTAACATTGAACATTAGCCCTGTTGACCGTGGGTGTTCTTTTTGCTAACACACCATGAGGACACGTGCGATTGCTACGACACTCCAAAACCACAGTCTGTTCGCTTTACAACATGCAAACATGCGTTCGATAATAGGGGGCATGGAATATCGACAGACAGACGGTAAAACTCGACGCGTGTACAAGCAGTATGTGGACGTCGTGGCCCGCATCCTCGCGGGCGGACAAGTCGTGCCGGTTACCGTCTGCTGGGTCGACGGCCGCTGTTTTACGATTGACGAGATTGTCTCATCCACCGGTTTTGGCCTGACGGTCCACGGCATTCGTACGGCGACTTATAAGGTTCGTTTTGGCGGACATGCGACCGAACTGTATCTGGAAGAACAGGCACGCGAGCGACCGGATGGCTCGCAGACTCATCTGATGCGTTGGTGGGTGTGGGCGTTCGACCGAACACTCGAGAGCGAGCGTCGCAGGTAAGAACGCGTGGCGTTCGGGTACAATGGCAGGAAACTTGTCAGCTACGGCGCCGTCGCGGCGCTTTTTGAAAGGACGAAGTATGAACGATATCCAGGGCTATCAGAACGGCCCCATAGAAACCGGCGCAAGCCGTGCCAAGGAGATGTCGCCGCGCGCGTACAACCTTGTCATGTCTGCCCTGATCTTTTTGGGCTTTTGCGCCATGGGCGCCGGTGCTTACTTTACGAGCACCATGTCGTTTGCGCGCATGATGATGAGCGGCGCCGCTTTGCCGCTGGTCTTTGGCTCTTTTATTTTGACCATCGTCGGCATGGTCATGATGTCGGCTGCTGCCAGCAAACAGTCCGTGGGCCTGTCGCTCGTGGGCTACGTGGTCTTTGCGAGCACCTTTGGCCTGACGGCGTCGTTTGGCCTTGCCAACTACGACCTGCCTACCATTAACACCGCCTTTATCGCCACGGCCGCCATCACCTTTGTCTTTGGTGCGCTGGGCGTGACCTTCCCCAAGTTCTTCCAGCGTGTGTATGGCATTGGTTTTGGCATCCTGCTTGCCACGATTCTGGTCGAGATCGTGCTGATGTTCATGGGCGTTTCGCAGTCCATCACCGACCTGATCGTGATTGTGGTGTTCGCCGGTTTCATCGGCTACGACACCTATGTGGCAACGACGGTGCCGCCCACGCTGCCCAACGCCGTGCTCATGGCATCCAACCTGTTCGTGGACATCATCAACGTGTTCCTGCGTATTCTGAATATCCTTGGTCGTCGCGACTAGTGCCAAATTGCAGCGGTGCTTGCGCACGTGTAAATCGATACGAAAGGCGGTCCTTCGGGGCCGTCTTTTTTGTACGCGGCGGGGTATCATGGATGGGAAAAGCCGATAGCGGCAGAGACCGAGAAAGGTGACCACTTATGGCAGACGTCGACAACAGGAACCGTAACCGCAGACCCAATCCCAAGCGCGAGGCGCGTGCCAAGGCCGCCGAGCGTCACATGGCGACTGTGTCCGAAGCGTGCGCCAAGGATATCGAGCGCTCGCTTGCCGGCGTGCGCGAGTTCGATGGTATGCCTGCCGGTTTTGTCGCGGCGATGAAGGCTAAGGCCCAAGCGGCCGACACTGCCGAGGAACAGATTGCCGAGGAGTCTGGGGCCGCCGAGGTCGAGACCGCTGAGGTTGCATCCGCAGAGACCGAGGTTACGACCGAGCCTGCACCCGCAGAGGAGGCCGCGGAGGCCGAGTCCGCGCCTGCCGCCGAAAAGCCCGCTCCGGTCCTGCCCGAGGTCACCGTGCTCGACGCCTCTGCCACGCAGGCCATTCTGGATAACGGCCGAGGCTACGCGCAGTTCTGCGACATGGCCGTGCTCGCCTTTGCCTCGTTCACCAACCCGGGCGGTGGCTACATCCAGGGCTATCTGGGCCAGGAGGCCACGCTCTGTGCCGATTCGTACCTGTACAACGTGCTCGATAAGCAGCGCAAATGGTACGGCGAGAACCGTCGCCGCAACATCAACTGCGAGCTTTACCGCAATCGTGCGCTGGTGGTGCCTGCGGTGCGCTTCGACCGCAACCACGTACATGCATATGCCGACGTAATCGTCGCCGCCGCACCCAACGCCAAGCGCGCTCGCCAGGAGTATCGCGTGGGCGACGATGCCTTGCTGGACGCCCTGCGCGATCGCATCCGCTTTGTGCTTGCCATCTGCGACGAGTTGGGTCGCGAGAAGCTCGTGCTGGGCGCTTGGGGCTGCGACAACAACGGTTTTGACGCCGAGGCCGTGGCCGAGCTCTTCCGCAAGGAGCTCGCATCGGGCGACTTTAAGGTCAAGCAGGTCTTCTTTGCCGTGCCTTCTACGCGCTGGGACGAGGATTTTGCCAAGTTCGAGCACGTGCTGGCAAACTTCCCCGAGCGTAACGAGGAGTCCTATGCCCAGGTTGCCGCACGCGCTGCGGCTGCTCGCGCCGCCGAGCAGGCCCAGGCTGCTGCCGAGGACGATGAGGATGATGACGATTGGCGTAAGTACCTGTAATCGGTACGTGCCGACAGACTGGTCGAGCCGGCGGGAGAGACTGCTCCCGTCGGCTTTTTACTAAAGGAAGGGCTTACGATGAAAAACGTTCTGTGCTTTGGCGACAGCAATACCTATGGCTACGATCCGGCGGGTATGCGCGACGGCACCGCGGTGCGCTATGCGCACGATGTGCGCTGGTGCGGCGTGGCCCAGCGCGATCTGGGCGAGGGCTGGCACGTAATTGAGGAAGGACTAAACGGCCGCACAACGGTGCGCGACGATATGTGCCATCTGGATACCAATCTCAACGGCATTCGTGCGTTGCCGATGCTGCTCGAGGCCCATAAGCCGCTGGATGCGATCGTGATTATGCTGGGCACCAACGACTGCAAGACGGTCTTTAGCGTGGGTGCTGCCGATATCGCTGACGGTGCCATGGCGCTGATTCGCACCGTCCGCGCGTTTCCCTGGACCGAAGCCGCGCCCTGCCCGCGTATTCTGCTGATGGCGCCTATCAAGATTAAACCGCAGATCGCCGATGTGTACATGACCGACTTTGACGAGCGCTCCGTCGAGGCCTCGGAGCATTTTGCCGAATACTATGCGTATGCTGCCAAACAGTTTGGCTGCGACTTTTTGAATGCCGCTGATTTTGCCGAGCCGGGCGATATCGATTATCTGCACATGATGCCCGAAAGCCACGAGAGCCTGGGCCACGCCGTGGCAGCCAAGCTCAAAGAGATGCTCGGAGCGTAGCGCGACCCCAAGCAGTATAAAAATTCCCCTTGAGTCGGCTTGTTTCGTTGGTTTGTCTTGATCTGTAACAGTTGTAAGGCCGAAAACGGGCTAGATGTTATAGATCGAGATTATTTAGGCCGATATCGGTCGTTTATCTCGATCTGTAACATCTAGGGTCGATTTTGCCGAGTTGCTGTTACAGATCGAGATTATCTTCTTAGCGGAATTTGAATGTCTCGATTTGTAACAGGTGGGCCGAGAAATGGACTCTAACTGTTACAGATCGGGATGTTTGTGGGAACCACCGCAAAGGTGCCTGTCCCCTTTGCGGCGGTTTTGGGCTGCGAATCTTAATACTGCCACATATGGTTAACGGGGCCGGAGCCTTTGCCCATGTCAAAGCCGGCGGCGAGAGCGCCGGTTAGGTAGGCCTTGCCGGCGTTGACGGCATCGGCAAGATCCATGCCCTGGGCCAGCGCGCAGGCGATGGCGGACGAGAGCGTGCAGCCGGTGCCATGTGTGTTGCCGGTCTCGATGCGCTTGTGGCGGAACCACGTGGTGAGCGGATCGCCCAGATGGTTGCCCTCGTCATCGAGCGGCGCGGGCTCCGCCAGAACGTCGTTGGCCTCGTTGACAAAATGTCCGCCTTTAACCAGAGACGCGCATCCAAAGCGGCGGGTGAGAAGCATGGCGGCATTTTGCTGAGTGCGCTCGGAATCGACCTCATAATCGAGTAACGCCATGGCCTCGGGAATATTGGGCGTGATGACGGTCGCCAGTGGGAACAGGCGGCGTGTAAGTGCTTCGGCGGCGTCCTCTGCGA
>CABSNX010000008.1 GCA_902479205.1 uncultured Collinsella sp.
CATAAAAGCGATGGATGCGCTCCGAAATATTGTGCATGGCCACACCGGCGCCGCCGCCCTGCGGGGAGCTGGCGTCGGGACGGGCGGAGCGTTCGTCAAACAGTCTGGCAGCGGTGCCTTCGTCCATGCCCACGCCGTTATCGGCGACCACAATCAAAATCGCATCTTCGCCATCCCTGTGGACCGACACGTCGATCCTCAGTGCATCGTCGTCGCCCATACCATGGCGCACGGCATTCTCGACGATTGGCTGGATTACAAATGCCGGCACCAGCGTGTCCTCGACGTCCTCGGACACGTCGAAGGTCGCCAGCACGCGATCCTCGCCAAAGCGTGCCTTCTCAAACGTCAGGTAGCGCTTGGTCTGCGCGACCTCGCGCGACACGGGAATGAGCGAGCCCGAATTGTCGAGTGTGGCGCGATAGAACGAGGAGAACTCGCGCAGCAGCTCGCGGGCGCGCAGCGGATCGGTACGCGTAAACGACGCGATGGTGTTGAGCGTGTTGAACAGAAAATGCGGGTTGATCTGCGCCTGCAGGGCACGCACCTCGGCACGGGCCGTGAGCTCCTTTTGCACCTCGAGCTCGTGGATGGCGAGCTGCGTGGACAGGATCTCGGCAAAACCCGAGGCAAGCGCGTACTGAGTGCGGTCGACGGCACGCGGGGTCTTGTAGTAGAACTTGAGCGTACCGACGGTGCGGTCGCCCACCTTGATGGGCGCGATGATACCGGCAGGGACCTGGTTGTGCGAGCCATCCGAACCCACGACGTCCACCACGCGATTGAACGACTGGACGATACCGTGCTCGATGACGTAGCGCGTGGCAAGTGTGTGGATGGGCGAATCGGGCAGCAGCTTTTCCTCAAACTCGCCCGCGCAGGCCAGCACGTTGCTCTCGTCGGTGATGGCAACCGTCATGGCACGCGTCTCGGGCAAAATGCGCTGGCACACCAGACGCGCCGACTCCTGCGTCAGACCGCCTTTGATGTCCTCGAGCATGGCAGAGGCCACCGAGAGCGTCTCTTCGGTGTACTGCGAACGCACCGAATCGGGATTGAGCGTCAAATAGATAAAAATGCACAGAAAGATGCACAGCAGTGCGCAGGCGACCACGGTCGCGATCGGCTCGATTCCAGTCGCCAGGGCAAAAATAAAGTACACCAGCACGCAAATGGCGCAGACAACGGCGATCACGCGAAAGATTGATATTGAATTATCGCGCTGGGCGCGGCGGTCGATCATTCAGTCCCCTCCAGGATGCTGGTCAGTTGTGCGTCGCGCCAGAGTCCGTCCATGATCTTGGGCCAGAAGCTCTGGAAACGCAGGTAGCTTGCGGCGTTTTGGCGCGCGTAGGTCTTGGCTTCGTCAATACCGTGACGCCAAATGCGCAGGTATCCCTCGTGCTCGCGGGTAAACATGCTGCGAACCATGGCGGTCTTGCGCACGCGGTCGTCGAGCTCGCGCGAAATCCACGGGCCCGGATAGGGCATGAGCGACGCGGCTGTGACAGGAACGAGCTCCTGCTGGTGCGCGGCAAATGTCAGCTTGGCACGCTCGTAGTACCAACGGTACACATCCTGCATAAAGCGCGGCGCGCGCTTCTCGGACTCGGGCGGCAGGTGACGAACGACCCACTCGTTGTCAAACCACACGTCGTAGCCAAACATGCGCATGTTAAAGAGGTAATCTAGGTCCTCGCCTCGGGTGATAAACGGGTCAAACGCCACACGGGTAAAGGCGCGGGCATGAAGCGCCACAAGGCCGCCGCACACGTAGTTTGAACGCGAGATACGGGTGCCCGAGAGCGCCTTTTTCATCCAGCGATTAAACTCGATGCGTTTGGTCCACCAACGATGGCAAATGCCCACCTTGTCTGTGGGCGCCAACGGCGATCCGTCTCGATCGTAAAAGTAACCGCTCTTAACCAAAATCGGCAGGCCTTGACGCGTCTGCTGGCCCAGTGCATAGGTCGCGCGCTTCATAAAGTCGGCATCGATAACGGTCTCGTCGTCATCCAAAAAGACAACGGCATCGTGGCCGAGCACCGCAGCGCAGGCAAGCCCCATATTGCGAATGGCGCCGTATCCGCGCAGACTCACGCACTCGCCCGAGCCCTTGGGAGCAATCTGCGCCACACGGTCGGCGATACGCGATGCCTGGGTGTTGGTAACCACGGTGACCTTGAGCGTAGGGTGCGCGTCGACGATTTCGTGGACGTGTTTCGACACATCAGCCGTGACCGAGATGGGGCAGACCACCAAAAGGATAATCCTCGGAATGTCGTGCACCTGCTCGAGCGAGGCCAGGCAGCGGTCGAGCTCGGGATTGGCGGCGTTGAGCTTCGTCGAGTGGTCATAGACGCCGGGAGCGTTTGCATGGGCATCATCGTCTGCCCAATATGTTGGAATCACAACCGTGGCGTTCATGCTTTCCCTCCCTGCAGCACAAAAAACGGGACGCCGCCAAACACAGGCGACGCCCCGCGACCTAGCTGATTCCATCATACCCACTTGGGCAAATCATTGCTCGCAAGTCGCAATGTTTATTGCGGATAACCCCAAAAGAGTACCGCGGACAGATACAATAGCCGCTCGCTTCTATGCGGCCCGCTCTGCCGCCTGAGTCATGCGGGATAGGCGGACCAGCAGCATAAAGCCAACGATCAGCAGCACGCCAATGGAAAGGACGCCCAGCGATGGGTTGCCGGTCAGCGAGGTGACGACCGACACCAGGAAGGTGCCCATAACGCTTGCATAGCGACCGAAGATGTCAAAGAAGCCGTAGTACTCGTTGGACTTTTCCTTGGGGATAATGCGGCCAAAGTAGCTACGGCTGAGCGCCTGCACGCCGCCCTGGAACAGGCCGACCATAATGGCAAGCACCCAGAACTCAAAGGCAGTCTTTAGGAAGAACGCGGCGAACAGAACAATGCCCATGTAGGCGGCGACGGCCACCAGAATCATGTTGAGCGTGCCCACGCGTCCGGCGAGCTTGCCGTAGATGATGGCGGACGGGAAGGCCACGAACTGCGTAACGAGCAGTGCCAGTACCAGCTGGGTCGAGTCGATGCCCAGAGCCGATCCGTAGCTGGTTGCCATGGAGATGACCGTATGGACACCATCGATGTAGAAGAAGAACGCGATCATGTAGACCAGCACGGGCTTGTTGTGGGCGATCTCGCGCATGGTGTGTCCGACCTCGGAGAACACGCCGCCCACGATGTGGCCGATGGTGTCCTCGGGACCGCGCTCGCGACCGTACTTTTGCTTATAGGTGCGAATGAGCGGCAGGGTAAAGATGAGCCACCAGGCACCGGTGATGACAAACGACAGACGCGTTGCCAGCATGGTGGGGACGCCAAGAGCGGGGCCACCCATGATAAGCGCCAGGCAGATGATGAACGGCACGGTGGAACCGATGTAGCCCCAGGCATAGCCCGAGCTGGACACGGCGTCCATGCGCTCGTCGGTGGTAATGTCGGGCAGCATGGCGTCGTAGAACGTCATAGAAGAGTTAAGGCCGATAGTGCACAGCACGTACACGGTCAAAAATGCCATGGCGGACATGGGGATAGCCTGCGCCAGGCAAAGAACCAGGCCCGTGAGGAAGAAGCCCAAGAAGAACTTGATCTTGTTGCCGGCGTAATCGGCAAGCGCGCCCAGAATGGGCATGAGCATGGCAATGACCAACGAGGCGATCGTCTGCGCGTTGCCCCAAGCGACCACCAGGTCGGCCGAGGAAGCACCGGTATTGATGGCGTTAAAGTAGATGGGCACCACCGAGGTATTGAGCAGCACGAGGGCCGAGTTGCCCACATCGTACATAACCCAGTTACGCTCGAGCTTGGTGTATTTCATGGACAGGGCCCCTTCGTATTCGCCCGATATGCAGTTAGTTCATCGTACCCCAATTGTCCAGAAGCACCGGTAAGGATTCGGCAAAGGGGCAGGAGCGGTCATACGGACACGCAGGGCGAAACGCCATCCCATCAACGCAGTTGCGGTGAAATAGTTCCCGCTTAGCCCTCCAGGGGTTTCATTCAGGAACTATTCCACCGCAACTTATTGAAACGGTTTGTTACTCCTCGCGGTCGAACTCTTCGTCGGCGCCGAGCACGCGACCGCTGTAATTGACATGGTTGGTCACGGCTTCCATATCGCCGGTCTCGATAAAGCGGGCAACTGTGCACTCGTAATCGAGCAGCGCGCGATCAAAGACCTCGGGGAAGCTCTCGGTCGAGACTTCATCGGTAAAGGGGTTCTTCCATGCCAAGTGGCCCAGGTTGCCGGTACGCTCGGGCAGCTCGGTCGTCACACGGTGCGCAAGGCCGTCGAGCAGCGAATAATCGTGCACCAAGCCCTCGAGCAGGGCAATCGCACGCGTCTTGGCCGAACCGGCCGGCTCGATAGTGCGGTAGAGCATCCGCATGTCCGAGACGGCGCCGGCGTACTCCCCTGCCGGAATGTCAATGCCGTACACGCGTCCGGCAACATAGCTCATCAGCACGCCGGCCACGCGATTGATGCGATCGGTGGTGACGATCTCGCCCGCCGGCGGATAATCGTCGACCGTAGCGCCATCGCGTTTAAGCTGCAGCATCAGCACATCCAGGTCGCTCTCGATCACGGCATGGACCTGACTGCTCGAGTTCTCAAGCTCTGAATCGGACTCCACGATGCCAAACTGCTGCTCATAGACAAAGGGGTGGGCGTTGCGGTCGAGCACGTAATGAGACAGCAGGCCCAGCGCAAAGGCGCGACCCAAGCTGGCGTCGCGCGGCAGCAGATGCGACACGCCGTCGCGCAGGCACGCGAACTGGCGAGACATGCGCGACCGATGCATGACCTGCGCCAGCAGCGTGCAGTCGGAAACACGCGGTGTCAGAATGTGAAAGAAGAACGGGTCGGGGCCTTGGTTGCCCAAGATAAAGGCAATGCGCTCTTCATCGGACGTGATGACGCCCTGCGGAAGACGGTCGATGCTTTCCTCGCCAAACAGATGATGGGTGATAAGCGCGGGCATAATGATCCTTTCGATTTCATTCGATGTCACCCATTATGCCCACCGCACGGTCATGCCAAACCTGCGGCGGTAAACGATGATATGCAGACCGCCTACGCAAGCCCCAGGTGCGCCTTGACCTCGGCAGCACGACGACGGGACACGGGCACCGTCGAGGTTACGCGATCGAGCCTGAGCTCCATAAGACCCGTGGAACCGATCTCGACATTATGCACGTCTTCCAAATTGACCAGATAGCTGCGATGGACACGAATAAAGCCCTCGGAGGCCAAGCGCCGCTCGAGCGAGGAAATCGACTCATTGATCAGGTATGTTCCCTCGGCGCAGACGACGTTGCAAAAATCGGCGCGTGCCTCAAAGTAGCAGACATCCGCCACGGGAATGAACACCTTTTTGCCCCCGCGATCCACTGTCAGGCGCAAAGGCTGGCGCGGAGCATGGACGACACGGCGAGTGCCCAAGGCGACCTCGATCTTGTCGAGCGCCTTTGACAAGCGGGCATCCTCGACCGGTTTGACGATGTAATCGACAGCATCGAGGTTATAGGCATCAGCCGCATACTCGGCAAATGCCGTCACAAACACCACGACCGGCGGCGTCTTTAGGTTCTGCAGCGTCTCGGCAAGCTCAATTCCCGAGCGACCGGGCATGGTAATGTCTAAAAACAGCACGTCGGGCTTGTTCGACAGAATCGACTCCACGGCTTCGGTGACATTGCCCGCCTCGGCAATCTGACCAACGCGCGTATCCTTTTCCAACAGATAGCGTAGCTCAGCTCTAATGGGAGGCTCGTCATCAACCACCAAGATGTTCCAGCCTTCGGACATATGCGCTTCCCCTCTTTTTCTCTCAATCCAACCGCGTGCTACACCGTTAGCGGCGCCGGCTCATGCGGCTCGCCGTTCAACTCAACGATGACCTGTGTTCCCACGCCCTCCTGGGACTTCACGCGCATGCCAGAATCTTCTCCGTAAAAGAAATGGATGCGCTGAAGCACGTTGAAGAGCGCCAGGCCGCAACCTCGCTTGATGGAGCCGTCGGCGGTAATGCTCTCGGGCTCCTCTCGGCGATGCTGCTCAAACAGATGCGCGCAAACTTCTTCGCTCATCCCGATGCCGTCGTCTTCGACGATGATCTCCAAGCCGTCATCGGTCTCAAAAGCCCTAACACGAATAGAAAGCGGCTCGGTCTCGCGCTGCGCATGCTTGATGCAGTTTTCGAGCAGCGGCTGCAAGATAAATGGCGGCACCAGGCTGTCGCGCACCTCAAAGTCGATGTCGACCGAAACGCGCAGACGGCCGTCGCCGTACCGGGCCTGCATAAGATTGATATAACGAGTACCCTGTTCCACCTCGTGCTCGAGCGTGGTGAGCGTATCGGAATCAGAAAGCGTCTGACGATAATAGTTGGAAAAGTCGATCAGCAGCGATCGCGCCTTGTCGGGCTCGGTTCGAACGAGCGACACGATCGTGCTAATGGTATTGAATAGAAAATGCGGGTCGACCTGCGACTGCAGGGCGCGAAGCTCAACGCGGGCCGTGAGCTCGTCCTGGCGCTCGAGCTCAAAGCTGGCGAGCTGCGTGGAAATTAGATCGGCAAAACCCGAGGCAAGGGCCGTCTGGCGCATATCGATGCTGCTCAGGCGGGGGTAATACAGCTCGAGCGTGCCCACGCAATGCCCGCGCACGGTAAGCGGCGCGACAATGCCGGCGCGCAGGCGGGGAAAATAGCCGCCCGTCTCATTGGAGGCGTCACGCGAAAACACGCTCTGCTCGCCCGTCTCAATCACGTTGAGCGTGGTCTTGAGCACCACCGGGGTGCCGGCAGGGCACTTTGCCGAGTCCTCGCCCCAGCTTGCCAGCACCTGCTTGCCGTCGGTAAAGCAAATGGCAGAGGCGATGGTCTCGGACAGGATGATTTTAGAGGCGCCCAGGGCCGCTTCGGGCGTAAGGCCGCGCGACGTGTAGGCGAATATTTTTGATGCGATGGCGAGCGTACGGTCGGTTGCGCTCGATGTGAGGTCGTCGGGAACCACAAAGACATACGAGAAGAAGAAGCACAGCATGACCATGCCGGCGATGACGACGACGCCCGGAACGGGATTGGGGTTATCGGTTAGATCCCAGATAAGCAGCAGGATAAGCGCCGGAACGACAACACCGAGCAGGATGGCCTGGACCACATGCTGGGCCGTACGAAAGACCTTGGTAGAGTTGTAGCTCTTGCCCAGAATCAGCCTGTTTAAATCCACCGTCATCCCCTTTTATCTACCGCACCGATAGCAATAAAGAGGGCCGCAAGCGACCCTCTCCATTGCATTATGCAATCAAAAACTGTGTTTTACATCCAGCCATCGACAAACGGTATCTTAGGCGCTGTATTTGTTGGCCTCGCCAAAGGTGCCTGCCTCGACGATCCAGCCGTCCTTCATGATGACGTCCATGTTGTCGGTGTTGAGCACGTGGATGTCGGCGGCGACGTCACCGTTGACGACCAGCAGGTCGGCGCACTTGCCGGCCTCGATAGAACCGGTCTCGTCCTCGATGTGGCACATCTTGGCACCGTTGAGGGTGGCGCAGGTGATGGTCTCGACCGGGGTGAAGCCGATCTTGTCGACGAACTCGTACATCTCCTCGATGGAGCAGGTGCCGTACGGGGTGACGAAGGAGAAGGAGTCGGAGCCGATCGTCATGACGACGCCACGCTTCTTGGCCTCGCGCAGGCAGTCGTAGTTGCGCTGCAGCTCCTTCTCGACCAGGGTGCCCTCGTACTTGTCGTGCAGCTCGGGGACGTAGACGGGCGGATAGGTGGCGTACCAGGTGGGCAGGAAGGCGATCGTCGGGGTGAAGAAGGTGCCCTGCTCGGCCATGAGGTCCATAGTGCGCTCATCGATATCGAAGCCGTGAATCAGCTGCTCGCAGCCAAAGCGAACGGAATCGTAGGCAGCGGCGTGGTTGTTGTAGCAGTGGCTCCACACGGGGATACCGACCATCTTTGCCTCTTCGACCACGGCCTGGATCTCCTCGGAGCAATAGTGCTGGTCGCGGCCGGAATCCCAGCGCCAGATGCCGCCACCGGTAGCCCAGATCTTGATGGCATCGGGGTTCTCGCGCAGGCGACGACGGACGGCCTTGCGCAGATCCCAAGGACCATCGACCTGGTCGCCCCAGGGGTGGGATTCCTTGTTGAGCTCCTGGGTGCAGTGGTGGGAGTCACCGTGGCCGGCAACGCGGCAGAAGCCGAGGCCGGTGGCCAGAACGCGCGGGCCCTTAAAGACGCCCTTGTCGATGCAGTCACGGATCTGGATACCAAAGCGGCCGATCTCGCAGACGGTGGTGAGGCCGTGGGTGAGGCAGTCGTAGGCCTGCTTGACGGCGACGGCCTGCTTCTCGAGGAGCGGCTGCATGACCCAATCGGTGTCATCGTCGGTCAGGTTGCCCGAGAAGTGCAGGTGGGTGTCGATCAGGCCGGGAAGGACGGTCTTGCCGGCGGCGTCGATAACCTCAACGCCCTCGGGAAGGTCCTGCATAGCACCGGCGTACTCGATCTTGCCGCTGTCGTCGACGAGAACGAGGGAGTTCTCGACCGGCTCGGCGCCGGTGCCGTCGATGAGCTTGCCGCCAACGATTGCATACTTAGTGGACATGGTTCCTCCTTATGGATCCATATAGTGGGCGAGGCCATGTTGGGCTAGGCCTCACAAAGCTACCCAAGTGGTGCCGGGTTCGGTGCGCGGGAGAGAGGATTCCGCGCACCCGATCCGCCCCGGCTAGGCGTTACTTTTTGCGGGAATTGGTGAAAGCCATGAGGGCCAGGCCGATAGCCAACCAGCCGATCACGATGCTCCACTCCACCATGTTGAGGGAGGCGGGAGAGAACGGAATCACGAGCAGGCCGATGATGATGGCGCAGGCGGCGATAGCGAGGCCGATGCCAAACTTGCCGCCGGGCACCTCGTAGGGACGAGGCAGATCGGGCTCGGTGAAGCGCATGCGCAGGCAGGCGAGGGCGACCATGCCGCAGGAGAAGATGAAGGCGAGAGCCGACACGTTGGTCAGAGGAATGAGCATGTTCTTGCCCAGGAACGGACCGATGACAGTGATGACGCCCAGAACGACGCAGGCAAGCTTGGGAGCGCCGGACTTGGGGTCGACCTCGGCGAACTTCTCAGGCAGCTGGCCCTTGCGACCCATGGCGAGCATGATGCGGCTCGTGGCGCCATAGAAGGAGTTCATCGGGCCCATGGGTCCAAGCGTGGCGATGACGAGCATGGCCAGGTACAGGAGCATGTTGATGCCCTTGAGGCAGGCAAGCGCGGGAACCGGGCTCTTAACAAACTCATGCCAGTCGAGGATGGTGCCGAACGAGTAGATGCAGACCATGTAGAAGCCGCCGGCGGCCAGCAGGGCCAAGGAGATGATCTTGCCGAACTTGTTCCAGTTGAGGCCCTCAGCTGCTTCCTCAGCCTGCTGAGGAATGGTGTCGAAACCGGCGTAGAAGAACGGGGTCAGAACCAGGACCGACACGATGCCGGCGAACAGGCTGGTGCTTTCGGTAGCGGCCTTGCCGCCGCCAGCGCCGCTGACCTGGGAGAATACGGGCATGGCGTTGTCCGGCGAACCGGTGAACAGCGAGACGCCCATGGCGAGCAGCATGCCGCAGAGCAGAGCCTTGGTCAGGAAGGCCTGGAGCTTGGCGGCCGAGCTGGCACCGCGGAAGTTGAGGAAGATGACGTAGACCGCAAAGCCGAGCGCGATCAGCGTCGGGAACAGGTAAACGTCGGCGCCTAGGATGGTGTAGAGCTTGACGGCGCGCAGCCACTCAAGACCGGGCAGGCTACCGAACATCTCGGACACGAGGGTCGAGATGGCGATAGCCTCCCACGGGCACAGGATTCCGTTGCCCAGGGCCAGGAGCCAACCGGTGATGTAGCTCAGCGTACGGCCAAAGCTACGATCGACATACTCGACGATGCCGCCCGAGATGGGGATAGCAGCCGTGAGCTCACCGAAAACAGCTCCGACGGGCACGAGGAAGATTGCACCCAAGAGGAATGCGATCATAGCGGGAACGGGACCGCCGCCCACGACCATCCAGTCGCCGACCTGCAGAACCCAACCGGTACCGATGATGGCACCGAAACCGATGGTGAAGAAGTTCCAGAGCGAAAGCGTTTTCTTCATGCCGCCGTCGCCCTCGACTGCAACTTCCGCGTTCTTGTCCGCCATTGTTCCCCTCCTTTCCTTTTTGACGCCCCTTGGCGTCACCCCTTGCGCGGTCCGTTTTGCCGCGCGCTTTTATTTCGTGGCTTTAAGATACGGCCTTGGCACAGCAGCGCCGCTTGTAGCTCGACCGAAGGCAGAACTGTACAACGAACGGCACCGTTTTTGGGACGAACGGCGAGGGGCGCCACTCGTTGCGAGTGCCCGTTTTGATGACGCGATTCGATCGCTCGCGGAGGGTGCCACTTTATGGCGACAGGCTCGCTCCCGTTCGTGCCGTTTACCGGGCTTTTGTCGCACGCACTCATTTGCTGCACGTCTTTTTTGTAGGATGGACGGGTTATACGTGAGACGAGGCGGTACAGATGGCATACGGATACAACGACGGCGAACGACGGCGAAACGTTCGCCTTGCCGGGCGTACCACGCCAACATTCAGGAGTGTTTCTGACAGCGACGAGCCGCAGAACCCGCAGCGTCCGCAGGATCGCCCCTCGTCGTCTATGCCGCAGAATGCCAACGCGCGTCAGGCTGATCGCCCATACTCGGGCACCCGTCAACGCCGGGCCGAAGTGCCTCGGCGGCAGAAAAACAATCGACGAAAGTCTGACAATCACATCAGCCGTTTCTTTTCGAAGCCCCGCGGCGGACGCAGCGCAAAGCAGCCACGGCCGATGGGACGTGTCAGGGCCGTCAGTCCGCGGATTCATCGTCTCTGTCTTGTCCTGTGCTCCATCATGGCATGTCTGGCCTTTGTGTATCTGGGGTCGTGTGCCTCGCATGGCTCTGCCGGCCTGGAGCCCACCGCCGAGGACAAGCTGCTCAAGGCCCCGGTTGCGCCCGGCTACTCGTTTGCGTTTTCGACCCCGCGCTCGCAGTGGCAAGCCGGCACCATGCCCCATATCTATCAGATAGATCCGGCATGGTCGGAGCTGCCCTACGCCGGCGGTACCATCCGTCAAAACGCCTGCGGCCCCACCTGTCTTACCATGGTCTACATTTATAAGACCGGCCACACCGATATGACGCCGGTCGATATGTGCGCTCTTTCCGAGGCGGGCAACTATGCGCCCACCGGTGCCACCGAGTGGTCGTTTATGACGAGCGGTGCATGGCAGCTGGGGCTTAACGGGACGCAGCTCTACAACGATCGAGACTCGATGGCCCAGGCCTTGCGCTCGGGTGCTCCCGTAATCGCCGCCGTGCGCCCCGGCACGTTTACCAACGTTGGTCATTACATCGTGCTCTACGGGATTGACGACGCCGACCAGATCGGTGTCTACGACCCCAACTCGCAAAGCCGCAGCGCCCGCCGCTGGGGCGTCGTAGAAGTCCTCAACGAAATCGAAGCCATGTGGGCCTACTACTAGTCATTGGGGACAGACTTAAATGACTGGCCACTGGGGACGGCCTTTGCAGACGACCGCTCGCACTGTCGAAAAGAACTGTCCCAAGATGCCGGCAGAAAGGAACGTCCCCAAGTGCTGGGTTTCCGCGGTCTGCAATGCTTCTCATGAACAGCCACCTCAATAGCAAAAGCCCCGCAGTCGGAGCGGACCGCGGGGCTCATGAAGAGAGGCTAGTTTGCGGGCGCCTTGCCCGGCGCCCACGAGAGAGGCAATGGAGTAGAGGCTACTCGTGGATGCGGGTACCGGAGAGGCCGGCCATGGTCTCGGCGGCCTTGTCCAGTGCGCCGATGATGCAGGTGCGGCCCTTGCGGGAACGGGCGAACTTGATGGCGGCGCGGACCTTGGGCTCCATGGAACCCTTGCCGAACTGGCCCTCGTCGGCCAGGCGCTCGGCCTCGTCGGCGGTGATGTCCTCGAGCTCCTCCTGGTTGGGCTTGCCAAAGTTGATGGCGACATGCTCAACGGCGGTCAGCAGGAACAGAACGTCGGCGTCGCAGTCCTCGGCCAGCAGCTCGCCGCCCAGGTCCTTGTCGATGACGGCGGGGACGCCCTTGTAGCAGCCCTTGTTCTCGTAGTCGCGGACGACGGGGATGCCGCCGCCGCCGCAGGCGATGACGATGAACTCGTTGTCGAGCAGGTTGAGGATGGAGTCAGCCTCGACGATCTTCTTGGGATCGGGGGAAGCGACGACGCGACGCCAGCCGCGGCCGGAATCCTCGACGAAGACCTTGGAGGGATCCTCGGCCATGAACTCCTTGGCCTGCTCCTCGGTGTAGAAGGGGCCGATCGGCTTGGTCGGGTTCTTGAACGCGGGATCGTCCGGGTCGCACTCGATCTGGGTGACGACGGTGGCGGCGTGCCAGCGCTTATAGCGCTTGTGCATCTCGCGGCCGATGCCCTGCTGCAGGTGATAGCCGATGTAGCCCTGGGACATGGCTCCGCACTCGGGCAGCGGCATCTCGGGGGTGCCGATGGCGTCGTGGGCGGCGGCGAAGGCGTTCTGGATCATGCCGACCTGCGGGCCGTTGCCGTGGGTGATGATGATCTCGTTGCCCTGCTCGATCAGGCCGAGGAGAGCGTGGGCGGTGTTGCTCACGGCCTCGATCTGCTCGACGGGGTTGTTGCCGAGGGCGTTGCCGCCAAGGGCGACGACAATACGATCGGGCTTGCCAAGAGGCTTAGACATTGCTGGAATCCTTTCTGTAAAAGGCCTACAACCCATTAATAACCCGCGTCCGTGCGATGCGCGAGTTTATTAAGGTTTATATTCTCTTTATCGCTCATTTTATTCATTTTGAAAATAGTTGAACGGTGAACGGTCGTTTTTATCCGCTCAGCGTACAGAACCCCAGCTCAGATATGTTTACGCCATTTACGTGCGACTTTATTTTAATGGAGCAAGAATTAGGCTGGATTATGCAAACTATATCTTTGCTAAACACCAAACAGAAAGCGCTAAATCTTACTCGCACTATACGAGATTCTATGCACTTATAGGACGAGTATGCATCCCTGCAAAAACAAGGGGCTTTTCATCCAGCAATAGGAATAAAGAGGGGCTCCGAAAGGGCACCCAGCCCCCAAAGCACGGGGATAGAAGGCGACAACAGCCAAATCCTCCATCCATCCCCAAAGTGGCGCGAGGTTTCGCGGCAAAGCCGCGAAACAGCGAAGGGGACGAAATACCCGACCAACTACGTCCTTCATCCGCCCCCACAATCCGAGGACGTAGTCGTAGCAGGATCTGAGGGCTAACCTTCGCGGACACTCCGCAGGACGAAAGAACCCCCGCCGCACGTAGTGCGCAGCGGGGGTTCTTTCATGTCCGAGGACGTCCGCGAAGGTTAGCCCTCAGATCCTGCGGTGGGAGACCTAGGCCTCGTTGTACACCGTCTTGAGCTTCAGCAGGTGAGCGTAGCGGTCCATGGCAGCCTGCTCGTTCTCCTTGAAGAGCTCCTCGGCGCGCTCGGGGAAGGAACGCGTCAGCGAAGCGTAACGGGCCTCGTTCATCAGGAACTCCTGATAGCCGCCCGCGGGCTCCTTGGAATCGAGCGAGAACTTCTTGCCGGCAGCAGCCTCGGGGTTGAAGCGGAAGAGGTTCCAGTAACCGCACTCGACAGCCTTCTTCATCTCGGCCTGGCAGTTCTGCATGCCGCCCTTCTTGATGGAGTGCATCTCGCAGGGGCTGTAGCCGATGATGAGGGACGGGCCGTCGTAGGCCTCGGCCTCGTGGATGGCCTTGAGGGTCTGAGCCGGGTTGGCGCCCATGGCGACCTGCGCCACATAGACGTAGCCGTAGCTCATGGCAATCTCGGCCAGGGACTTCTTCTTGGTCACCTTACCGGCAGCGGCGAACTGAGCGACCTGGCCCAGGTTCGAGGCCTTGGAGGCCTGACCACCGGTGTTGGAGTAAACCTCGGTGTCGAAGACGAAGACGTTGATATTGTGGCCGGAAGCCAGGACGTGGTCCAGGCCACCGAAGCCGATGTCGTAGGCCCAACCGTCGCCACCGAAGACCCAGAAGGACTTCTTGGTGAGGTAGGCCTTGTCGGCGAGGATCGCCTTGGAAGCATCGCAGCCGCACTTCTCGAGCTCGGCAACGTAGGCAGCGGCAGCGGTCTTGGAAGCCTCGACATCGTTGACGGAGTCGAGCCAAGCCTGGCCGGCGGCCTTGAGCTCATCGGACGGACCGTCAGCGGCGATGATCTCCTGGGTAGCGGCGATCAGCTTGCGCTGAACGGCCTCGTAACCGACGGCCATGCCCAGACCGTGCTCGGCATTGTCCTCGAACAGGGAGTTGTTCCACGCCGGGCCGTGACCGTCCTTGTCCTTGCAGTAAGGAGCGGTGGCAGCGGGGTTGCCCCAAATGGAGGAGCAGCCGGTGGCGTTGGAGATGAACATACGGTCGCCGGCGACCTGGGTCACCAGACGTGCATAGGCGGTCTCGGCGCAGCCGGCGCAGGAGCCGGAGAACTCCAGGTAAGGCTGCTTAAACTGGCTGCCCTTGACGTTGGCCGCGATGAGCTCCTTCTTCTCGGAGACGTTCTCGACCATGTAGTCCCAAACGGGCTGCTGGTCCATCTCCTGCTCGGTGGGAACCATCTCGAGGGCGCCCTTGGGGCAGACCTTGACGCAGTTGGTGCAGCCCATGCAGTCGAGCGGGGACACGGCCATGGTGAACTTCATGCCCTTGGCCTTGGGGCCCATAGCGTCGAGCGTGCGGGTAGCCTCGGGCGCGGCGGCAGCCTCGTCCTCGGTCATCGCGAACGGACGGATGGTGGCATGCGGGCACACGTAGGCGCACTGGTTGCACTGGATGCACTTGGTCTCGTCCCAGTGAGGAACGACCACGGCGACGCCGCGCTTCTCGTATGCGGAGGCGCCCAGCTCAAACTGGCCGTCAGCGCAATCGACAAAGGCGGAAACGGGCAGGCTGTCGCCATCCATGCGATCGATGGGCTCGAGCAGGTTCTTGACCTGCTGGGCGATAGCGGACTTGGTCTCCTCGGAGAGCTCGACGGGAGCGGCATCCTCGGCAGTTGCCCAGTCGGCCGGAACCTCGAACTTGCGGAAGGCGGTAGCGCCGGCATCGATGGCCTTGTGGTTGGCGTCGACGATGGCCTGGCCCTTCTTCATGTAGGACTTGGTAGCCGCGTCCTTCATGTACTGCAGGGCGTCCTCGGCGGGCAGGACCTTGGCCAGCGCGAAGAAGGCGGACTGGAGCACCGTGTTGGTGCGCTTGCCCATGCCGACCTTGGCAGCCAGATCGATAGCGTCGATCAGGTAGACGTTGACGTTGTTGTTCGCGATGTAGCGCTTGGCCACGGCGGGCATGTGCTCGGCGAACTCCTCGTCGCTCCACTGGCAGTTGACCAGGAAGGTGCCGCCCGGCTTGACGTCGCGGACCATCTTGAAGCCCTTGACGATGTAGCTGGGGTTGTGGCAGGCGACAAAGTCGGCCTTGGTCACGTAGTACGGCGAGCGGATCGGAGAATCACCAAAGCGCAGGTGCGAGACGGTGACGCCGCCGGTCTTCTTGGAGTCGTACTGGAAGTAGGCCTGAACGTACTTGTCGGTGTGGTCGCCGATGATCTTGATCGAGTTCTTGTTGGCGCCGACGGTACCGTCGCCACCCAGACCCCAGAACTTGCACTCGATGGTGCCGGGGGCTGCGGTGTTGGGCGCATCCTCGGCCTCGGGCAGGCTCAGGTTGGTCACGTCATCGACAATGCCGATGGTGAACTCGCGCTTGGGCTCGTCCTTCTTAAGCTCCTCGAAGACAGCAAACGCGGACGCGGGAGGCGTGTCCTTGCTGCCCAGGCCGTAACGGCCGCCGACAACCTTGATGCCCGTCTTGCCGGCCTCGTAGAGAGCGGAGACGACGTCCTGGTAGAGCGGCTCGCCGATGGAACCCGGCTCCTTGGTGCGGTCCATGACGGCGATCTTTTTGACGGTCTCGGGGAGAACGTCGACAAAGTGCTTGATGGAGAACGGACGGAACAGGCGAACCTTGACCAGGCCGACCTTCTCGCCGTGAGCGTTGAGGTAGTCGATGACTTCCTCGAGCACGTCGCAGAAGGAGCCCATGCACACGACGACACGATCGGCATCGGGAGCGCCGTAGTAGTTGAACAGGCCGTAATCGGTGCCGAGCTTTTCGTTGATCTTCTTCATGTAGCCCTCGACGACGGCGGGAAGCTCGTCGTAGACCTTGTTGCAGGCCTCGCGGTTCTGGAAGAAGATGTCGCCGTTCTCGTGGCTGCCGCGGGTATGCGGGTGCTCAGGGTTGAGCGCGTGATCGCGGAAAGCCTGGACGGCGTCCATGTCGCACATCTCGGCCAGATCCTTGTAGTCCCACATGGCGACCTTCTGGATCTCGTGGCTGGTGCGGAAGCCATCGAAGAAGTTAAGGAACGGGGTCTTGCCCTCGATGGCGGCAAGGTGAGCCACCGGCGAGAGGTCCATGACCTCCTGGACGTTGCCCTCGGCGAGCATGGCGAAACCGGTCTGACGGCAGGCCATGACGTCGGAGTGATCACCGAAGATGTTCAGGGCGTGGGAAGCGACGCAACGCGCGGAGACGTGGAAGACGCCCGGGAGCTGCTCGCCCGCGATCTTGTACATGTTCGGGATCATCAGGAGCAGGCCCTGAGAAGCCGTGTAGGTGGTGGTCAGAGCACCGGCGCCCAGCGAACCGTGAACGGTACCGGCTGCACCTGCCTCGGACTCCATCTCGACGACCTTGACCGGGGTGCCAAAGATGTTCTTGCGACCCTGGGCCGCCCACTGGTCGACATGGTCGGCCATCGGGCTGGACGGCGTAATGGGATAAATTCCCGCTACCTCGGTGTACGCATACGAAACATATGCGGCCGCCTCGTTGCCGTCCATAGACTTAAACTTACGCGCCATATACCCCTCTCCTCTCATATAGGTATACAGGCCCCGGCGATTGCCGGGATGTTGGCGTGATGGGATTTTCGCTGTTGCTTCCAATCATCTGGCAGGCAGACTGAGCAGCAGGCACATGGCGTGGAGAGAAGGCATGCCAAGGCGAGGAGGGCTGCACGCGCTCCACAGGCCCAGCTACCCGTCTTGCACATGACCGAGCGCCGCAAAGGCCGCATGCCGGATGCTCCCGGGCACGCCCCGGCGATGGGAAGCGCCCGCAACGGAAATCCGCATGCGGGCTTATTGTACCCCGCCGCCAAGCCATATTTCGGCAAATATAGGTGGCCGGTAAAGGTTTACCCCGGGTGACTGCCGGGAGCAAAAATGATCCCTTGGGGACGGAGGAAAACGGATCACCGAAGAGGTGTTCGACCCCGGTGATCCGTTTTCCTCCGTCCCCAAGGGATCATTTGGCAGGACTGGCTAGAGGGCGCCGAGGAGGATGGCGTAGGTGGTGGATTCGCCGAGCCTGAGTTCGTCACCGGGGTTGAGCTGGGCGCGGCGGCCGGGCTCGACCTGAGTGCAGACGTTCGTCGCGCCGTTTACCACCACGGTTCCGTTGGTGGACGACAGGTCCTCGACGTACCAGGCATTTTGGTCATCGCACCACACGTGGGCATGGCGAGCCGAAACGTCATCGCCCACATCGGTGATATCGCCCTCCCCCGTCGCCAGCGCACCGATCTCCACGCCCTGCTCGCTCGGCTGAATCCAGCGCGGGGCACTTACCACGTAACCGTCTTGCACGCGAAGCAGACCCAACGGATGCGCCGGCGCGACCTCGTGCTCGCCCGCGACCGTCGAGGTGCCCAGCGAGCGCGGCGTCGACGTGGCGCCGCCACAGGTCGCATGAGCGTAGTCGATGGCATAGGTCACCGAGGATCGAACATCCGCCGAGCAGCCGACGGCGACAAACAGCACCAGCACGGCCTCAGCACGCTCGGCGGGCATAAGCTCCGCCGCCTGCGACAGGCGCTCGACCGCATTGCGGTAGAGGCTCGTATCCTGATGGCATTCCTCGAGCGCCCGCACCATGGGCTCGCCGGCGGGCCCGCACACCATGTTGATCACCGACGTGGCATTCATGGGATTGCGGCGGCGCAGGGCAAGATGCGACATGATACGCGCGGCCGAGGTGCCGTAATCGGCAAAATAGCGCTCCTGCAGTGTGCCGACCGGAGCGCGCACGATAAAGCGCGAGACCCAGGAGCGATCGGCGGCGCGGCTCTGGGGGCTGCGGCCATCGGCCAGCGGACGGCTCGAAAGCACCATGCCACATAGCTCGATATGGCTCAGGTGCGCTGCGCGTTTAAAGATGTCGAACATGGCTCCGCACGGGGTGAGCTTGATTTGAGATGCCATGGCCTAGACCTCCTTGGTCGTTGAACTCGTATCGGACGACGTCTCGGTCGTCCCGACAAAGGCGCGAACCGCCGCGGCACCACCGGCAAGCGGCGTCACCGTCTGGGTTTTTGCGCGCCACGGCGCCGCGACGGGAAGCTCAAAGGCAAAACCCATCGACAGCAAAAACCATACGAGCGTGTATGTTGCAATTAAGGCGGCAACAAAGCCGCTCGCTACGGCGCGCTGGGAAAACACGGTGCATGCAACCGTGATCAGCACCGGAACCTCGCAGGCAGAAAGCGCCAGTACGCCATGCAGGAACCCCGTGCGACGATCGTGCGCCATGGCGCCGGCGGCAATACCCGCCATGCCCGGCAGCGCCAGCGCGAGCGCGGCAACGATACCCGGCAGCGTACCGGACCACGAAATGTACCCCACGGCAACCGTCGCACG
>CABSNX010000009.1 GCA_902479205.1 uncultured Collinsella sp.
CGAGCATGCGGGCCTGGGCAAGCGCGGGGTCGATGGTCTTGGGTGCGGCGTATTCGGCAATGACGAGCCAGCGGCCCGGCGTCTGCGGGCAGCCCTCGTACAGGTCGATGGCGGCGGAGTAATCGGGCAGGTCCGCATCGTAGACGCGGTAGCAGCTAACGCCCTCGCGCTTGGCCCACTTGCGGCGCAGGCGGGCATTCTTGCGCAGGCGGTTGGCGAACTGCTCGGACTCGGGGATGAGCACGGGCAGCGGCTTGCCGTCACCTAGGTCGAGCGTGGCGGCAGGCTCGGGCATGGCGGAAGCGGTGGCTTTGTCGTTGATGGCGTCGTTGGCATCCGCAACCTCCGCCTCGGCATCTGTGCTGGTCGCAGCTTCAAACGCAGCGGCGGCGTGGTCGAGCGAAGGCCAGACCTCGATGGTCGCTTCCTCGTTGTTGGGCATGACGGCGATCGAGCGCTCGGGCTCGGCGTGGAGCGCGCGTGTCAGCAATCCGTCGCGGGTGAGCGCGGCGACCGGCGCCGCAGCAAGCTCGGGCGCGCGGCGCAGCTCGCCGATGAGTGTCATAGTGTCATGCATGAGCGAAAGCGGTGTCTCGGTCGTATCCGCGACCACGGCGGCACCGGCGACGGCGCCCGCGTGGTCCAGTACGGTGGCGGACTTAGCGGCGCAAAAGTCGACAAAACGCTTATAGCCGGCGCACTTGACCATGCGCTCGGCGGTCTTGCGGGCGGTGGGGTTGATGTCTACGGCCACGATGCGCGCCTGGCGCTCGCGCGCTGCCGCCTCGCGCTCGCGCGCCTCGGCAAGCAGCTGCTCCCACAGGGCGGCGTCGTGCATCTGCCAGCCCTCAAAGCCCCAGCGCTCGCGTGCGGCACCCGGGGCGCGGTCGGTTAGGATATTCACGGCCTCCAGCAGCAGGCCGCCGCCGGCGCACGAGGCGTCGACCAGTGTCGGAAGGGCTTCATTCTCGTAATCGTCGGCCGTCAGCTCGCGCTCGCACAGTGCGGTCCAGCCGACCTGTGCGAGTACCAGGGCGGCGTAGTCGGATCGCAGCACGTGCTCGCCCTCGCCGGCGCGGGTCGCTGCGGGCGGCAGGCGCTTGAACAGCGGGTCGCCCGAAAGGTCCAGGCTAATGCTCGCACGGCGCTGACGCAGCGAAAGCAGCAGGTGAACATCGGGATCGGCGGCATCGACATCGGCGCGACGGCCCGTGGTCTCGGCCAAGCGGTCGCACAGCGCGTCTTTGGCACGCAGGGCCGAGAAACGCGTGTTGCGCAGCTGCTCGGTCACGCCGCGGGCGGTAATGGCGATGGTGGCACCGGGGCGGACGATGCTCTCCCAGGCGATGTCGTAAACGCCGTCGTACAACTCGTCGGCATCCTGCGCCTCAAAGCGCCCAAGGACCACAAACACGCGGCTGACCAGGCGCGACCACAGACAGGCGCGGTAGCCTTCTTCGAGCTCGCCCTCAAACGTAGCGCGGCCCTTCAAGCGGCGGACATGCGAAAGCCCGAGGTGTTTAAGTTCATCGGCGAGTGCGGACTCAAAGCCCTCGGGGCAGCTTGCGTAAAATTCCATGGGTGACCTCTCTGGTTGCGTCGCTTCATTATATGATGGATGCTTCGTTTGCCCTTATCCTCGAAAGGAACCCATATGATTGATGCGTGTCCCAAACCCGCTGTGCTCTTTTTTGACGTAGACGGCACGCTGACGTCGTTCGATCCCGACGATATGACCGATAAGGACTTCAATGCAGTCCATCCGTCGAAGGCTGTTGTCGATGCATTTGGTCGCCTGCGCAATGCGGGCCACCAGGCATTTATCTGCACGGGTCGCCCCTTGTGGCTGATTGCCGACGGCCTGCGTGCGCTGAACCCGGCGGGTGTCGTTGCCATGGCGGGAGCGACGCTCGAGGTTGAGGGCCGCGTGGTGCATGAGGACTGCTTTGACGAGTACGTTATCGAGGAGCTTGCACGCCGTATGACCGCGGCAGGGATTGAGGCCTTTTTCGAGACCAACGTGGCTACTTTTGCCCTGGAACCCGCGGGTGTTGAGCAGCCGTCTCTGATCGGCACTTCTGTGGTGCACAGCGCCGAGGAGATGCGCATCGACGGCAGTCTGCGCGTGGGCAAGGTATGCCTCAATGTGCCCAGTTTGGCTCGCGTAGCCAACGATGACGGCTTTATCGAGCACTATTTTGAGGTCTGCAACACCGGTGGTCAAAATCGCGAGCTGAGCCCCAAGGGCATCGACAAGGGCGTGGGCGTGGCGCGAGCGCTGGCGTATCTGGGCCGCGAGGGAAATGCGCGCACCTTTGGCTTTGGCGATTCGGGCAACGACCTGGGCATGCTCGCTGCCGTCGAGACGGCTGTCGCCATGGGTAACGCCATGCCCGAGGTCAAGGCGGTCGCCGACTACGTGACCGACGATGTCGCACACGACGGCACCGTGGCAGCGATGCAACATTTTGGGCTGATTTAATAAATGGCCGGTTCGCCCTCACCGTGGGCGAACCGGCCATTTGAGCTATTTTGCAATATAGAGCTTGGGATGACTGCGGCTGCTTTCGATTGCCGCCGCCATGATGCCCTCGTCGTCTCCATCTATGATGATGCCATCGAGGTCGTCGATTTGCGCGGACTGATAAAAACTGGTCTTATTGAACTTTCCCTGGTCGACCATCATATAGCCTTGGTTCGAGTTGGTCAGGTACATATGCTTGATCATGGCCGAGAAGTCGTGCTCGACGGTAAAACCGTGGTCGGGGTGGAATCCGTCGGCGCTGACAAACGCCTTGTCGGCATGGAGTTTGCTCATGCAGTCGAGCGTTAGCGCGCCCGCCAGATAGAGGTGACCCTTTCGCACGGAGCCGCCTAGCAGCACTACCGAAGCGTTGGGGAGATTGAAGCTGGCATAGTTCGCGATAGCAAGATCGCCGGTGATGATGGTGATCTCACGTTTGTCCATGAGGGCCTTAGCGAAGTAAAAGCCTGTGGTACCGATATCAATTACCAGAACGTCGCCATCGTCAACAAGAGTTGCCGCGGTCGTGGCGATGGCCTCCTTGGCCTCGACCTGGACATTGATACGCTCTTCGGGATAAGAGATTGCGTTGGAGCGAGAAAGCGATACCGCTCCGCCACGTACGCGACGCAACTTTCCTTCCGATTCCAGCGAGATGAGGTCGTGCCGTGCGGTGACTTCCGAAACCGAAAAACGACGGACAATGTCGGATACCGAGATATTTGGCTTTTCGGCCAGCCAGTTCATGATAAATCGCTGACGCACGGCCGGTGAAAGGTCTGAAGCAGATGCCATATGCCGCTCCTTTTGAACGAAAGAGAAAAGATACGCCTTTCGTAATCGAAATATAACGTATCGATATGAAAAGAACAAGGCGAAATCGAACGAACAAAATGAGCGATAGGGCATGTTCATAATTCATATGTAGCGGATAGCTCGCACGTAGACGGGCTGTAAAGAGTCTCATTCTGAGGGTGGTGCCGAAAAGCGATACGTTCACACCCGATATTCGACCGTTCACGGAAAGTCGACAATTGAGCTTTCGATAACTTTTGAAATAGTTTATAAAAGAAAACCGTAGAGCTTTTGAAACAAAGAAAAAGGCTTTCGATAGCAATAATGCAAGGTGAGAAAGGACCGAACATGGCGATCAAAGTGTTTGCCGACGGCGCTAACCTCGAGGGCATGCTTGACATGCACGACAACGGTAACGTCCAGGGCTTCACAACCAACCCTTCCCTTATGAAGGCCGGCGGCGTGACCGACTATCGCGCTTTCGCCAAGACGGTTCTTGAGCACATCACCGACGTGTCGGTCTCTTTTGAGGTTTTCGCTGATGACGAGGCTGGTATGGAGGCCGAGGCTCGCGAGATCGCAACCTGGGCAGACAATGTCTACGTTAAGATCCCGGCGCTCAACACCAAGGGCGAGTCCACTGCCGCGTTGGTCAAGCGCCTTTCTGCCGACGGCATCAAGGTGAATGTCACCACTATCTTCACGCCCGAGCAGGTCGACGAGTTCGTCGATGCCGTTTCTGCCGAGACCCCCTCTATTCTGTCCATCTTTGCCGGTCGCATTGCCGATACCGGCGTCGATCCGCTGCCCCTCATGGCGGAGTCCGTAAAGAAGGCTGCCGTTAAGCCTGCTGCCGAGGTTCTCTGGGCGTCTACGCGCGAGGTCCTCAATATCTTCCAGGCGGAGTCCGTTGGATGCCAGATCATTACGGTCCCCAATGCCATTCTTGCCAAGCGCAAGAATTTCGGGAAAGATTTGCTTGAGTACTCGCTTGATACGGTCAAGGGCTTTGCCCGCGACGTTCAGGCGCTTGGTTTTCATATCTTGCCCGAGGAGTAGGGGACGAGCATGCTGACCGATCTTCTTAAACCCGAGCTTGTTGCCTGCCACGTCGAGGCCTCCGACTGGGAGGGAGCGATCAGGGCATGCGGTAAGTTGCTCGTAGACGCTGGCAAATGCGACCAGAGCTATGTTGACGCTATGATTTCATCGGTTCACAAATTCGGCCCCTATATGGTCTTGGAAGAGGGCATCGCCATGCCCCACGCTCAGGCAGATGGCAATGTGAGTGAAGCGGGCATCTGTATCGTCACGCTTGACCCTGCCGTTGTGTTTGGACATGAGGATTTCGATCCGGTTCACGTGCTCGTGGGTATTTGCGCACCCGACCCCAAGGCTCATCTTGGCTGCTTAGCGGAGCTTTCGCAGATGTTCGAGGACGAGGACTGCGTTGCCAAGCTCAGCGCATGCGATACGCCCGAGCAGGTTTTGGAGACCATGCGTTCATTCTTTTAGGCCTTAATGGCACGGCGATGCGTCGCCGCTTTTGGATAGACGGAAAACCGTCACGTGTAGGAGAGGAAGGTTGCCATGCATATCATCACCGTATGCGGAAACGGCATCGGGTCCAGCCTGATGCTCGCTGGCAAAGTCGAGGAGCTTTGCGAGGAGGAGGGCATCAAGGCCGACGTTGAGTCTATGGACCTGAACGGTGCTTCTTCCGCAAATCCGGATCTGTTCATCACCGTTAAGGAACTCGCCCCCGAGCTCCACGGCAACGTTGTGATCGTTCGCAGCTATGTGAACAAGAAGAAGATCCGCGAGGATGCCCTTGAGGCCATCAAGGCTGCTGCCGCGAACGCCTAAAGCGGCATAAAAAAGGGCGGTTCCCTGTGGAAGAGGGAAACGCGCCCACGTTAGAGAGAAAGGAAGCGCAGATGCAAGCCATCCTTCCCATACTTGAGTTTATCCAATCGATTCTGACCAAGCCAGCATGGATTATGGGTCTATTTGCCTTTGTGGGCCTTGTCGCGCTTAAGCGTCCTGCCCACAAGGTGATGACGGGAACCCTGAAGCCCATTCTTGGTTACATCATGCTGTCTGCCGGCGCCGCTGTTGTTCAGGACAACCTTGCTCCGCTGGGTACCTTCATCGAGACCGGTTTCCACATCACCGGCGTCGTGCCCAACAACGAGGTCGTCGTTTCGATGGCTCAGAGCGTCCTTGGCGTTCAGACCATGATGATCTTGATTCTCGGCTACGTCGTGAACATTATCATTGCCCGCTTTACGAAGTTTAAGTACATCTTCCTGACGGGCCATCACAGCATGTTCATGGCTTGCCTGCTGTCTGCCGTTCTGCAGGCATCTGGCTTCCAGGATGTCCAGCTTGTCATCGTGGGCGGTATGTTCCTGGGCCTCGTGAGCGCTATGCTTCCCGCCGTTGGCCAGCGTTTCACCGAGAAGGTTACCGATGGCGACGAAATCGCCATGGGCCACTTCGGTTCACTCGCCTATTACATCTCCGCTGCAGTCGGTACGCTTTTTGCTAAGGATGCCGAGGAGAACAGCACCGAGAAGATTGAGGTTCCCGAGAAGTTCGCCTTCCTGCGCGACACCACCATCTCCACGGCTCTTACCATGGCCTTCTTCTATCTGGTTACCGCTTTTGCCGCTTACATCGCAGATCCTGCGGTCGTTACCAAGACCGCTGGCGGCGACAATGTGATCGTCTATGCCCTGACTTGTGCCCTGTCCTTCGCCGTCGGTGTCACTATCGTCTACAACGGCGTTCGTATGATTCTCGCCGACCTGGTCCCGGCTTTCCAGGGCATCTCCAACAAGCTGATCCCCGGTGCCATCCCCGCCGTCGACTGCGCCGTCTTCTTCCCCTATGCTCCCACCGCCGTCATCCTCGGCTTTGTCGCTTCCTTTATCGGTGGCGTGGTCGGTATGTTCATCGTGGGCGCTACCCTGGGTATCTTCATCATCCCGGGCATGGTTCCCCACTTCTTCTGCGGCGCAACTGCCGGCATCTACGGCAATGCCACGGGCGGTCGCAAGGGTGCAGCTCTTGGCGCTTTCGTCAACGGCCTGCTCATCACCTTTGCCCCGGCCCTACTCCTGCCCGTTCTTGACGTCTTTGGCTTCAAGAACACTACGTTCGGCGACTTCGATTTCTCCGTCATTGGTATTACGCTCGGCCGCGCTGCCGAGGCCTTCGGTACCACCGGTGTCTACGCGATTCTCGCTGTCCTTTTGGTCGTCGCCTTCGTCCCCAACTTCATCCACACCAAGGGCGCTGTGATCAATCACGTTGAGGAAGAGTAATCCAGGCATACGTTAAGCCCTAATCGGGCGGAGCTCCGATAACCGGCTCCTACACGGAAGCGGTGACGTCTCAAATGAGGCGTCACCGCTTTTTGCTTTGGAGTGGTTGTGAAAACGCACCGGTGAAGCGCTGTCTCTGCGCCGCGAACGGAATCAACCGTGATGATCAGTAAAAACGTTTTGCCTCTGGGGTGTCGATAAAAAATGGTAAAACTGCAAAACCGTTCGCCGAGAAGATAAAAACCCGCAGCTCACGCCTCGATAAACGTAGGTAAAGTGTTTAGCAGTGCAACGCCCATATGCAAGCGAAAGTTTTGTTGCGGTATTTGCAGGTTGTTCCCATTGGGTGAGAAAAACTTGCAAGTTCGACGATGGGCACGGTGGTTCGTCCTTTGCTGTTACTTTCCCTGCACCATGGTGAGCGAGATTTTCTTGCGGTCGCGATCGACCTTCTCGACCCACACCTTTACCGTGTCACCGACGCGCACTACGTCGCTGGGGTGCTTGACAAAGCGGTTGGCAAGCTTGGAGATATGCACGAGGCCGTCCTGGTGCACGCCCACGTCGACGAAGGCACCAAAGTCGACGACGTTGCGCACCGTGCCCTTGAGTTCCATACCGGGCTCCAGGTCGTCGATGGAAAGCGCCGAGCGGCTAAAGACCACCTCGGGCGCGTCGTCGCGCGGGTCGCGGCCGGGCTTTTTGAGCTCGTTGACGATGTCGATGAGCGTGAGGGTGCCGCAGTCCAGGTCGCTTGCCAGCGCCGAGATGCTGCCCAGGCGGCGCTCGATGTCGGGCACGCCGCCGCGGCTGAGCTCGCTGGCTTTAACGCCGGCACGCTCCAGGACGGACGTGGCCACCTCGTAGCTCTCGGGATGGACGCTTGTCGCGTCGAGTGGGTTCTTGCCGCCGCTGATGCGCAGGAAGCCCGCGGCGTTGAGGTATGCCTTGGGACCCAGCTTGGGGACCTTCTTGAGCTGGCGGCGATCGGTAAAGGCGCCGTTTTCCTCGCGGTAGGCCACGATATTCTTGGCCACGCTCGGCGTGATGCCCGATACGTATCCCAGCAGGCTCGCGCTCGCGGTGTTGACGTCGACGCCCACGCGGTTGACGACGTCCTCCACCACGTGGCCCAGGGTGCGCGAAAGCTCGGCCTGGTCAAGGTCGTGCTGGTACTGGCCCACGCCGATGGACTGGGGCGGAATCTTGACGAGCTCTGCCAGCGGGTCTTGCAGACGGCGGCCCAGGCTCATGGCGCCACGCACGGTGACGTCCAGGTCGGGATATTCCTGGCTGGCGAGCTCGGAGGCGGAGTACACCGATGCGCCGGCCTCGTTGACGATGGTGTAGCGAAGGCTGGGCGCCTGCTCGGCAATGAACTCCGAGACGACTTCCTCGGTCTCGCGGCTGGCGGTGCCGTTGCCGATGACGATGGTGTTGACGCCGTCCTTCTTGACGAGGCGGGCGAGCTCGCGCTTGGTGCCGGCGACGTCGTGGCGCGGTTTGGTGGGGTAGACCACGCCGTGGTCGAGTAGCTTGCCGGTCTCGTCCATGACGGCGACCTTGCAGCCGGTGCGGTAGCCCGGATCGAGCGCGAGCACGCGTGCGCCGCGCACGGGACGCGCCGAGAGCAAGCCCTCGAGATTCTTGGCAAAGACGTTGATGGCCTCGGTCTGGGCGCGGACGGTGAGCTTGGCGCGCGCCTCGCGCTCCAGCGAGGGGGCCATGAGGCGCTTGTAACCGTCAGCGATGGCGGCGTCAAAGACGGGCGCGAACACGCCCTGGCGACGGGGCCAGCGGCTGCCGAGGCGCGCCGTGGCGGCAGCGCCGTCGACGTTCACGCGCACGCGGAGCTTGCCCTCGCGCTCACCGCGGTCGATAGCCAGCACGCGGTGGTTGGGTATACGGCGCAGTGGCTCATCATAGCTGTAGTACGGCTCGTAGGGAGTTTTTTCGGCGGGGTCGGTGGCCTCGACGACGATATCGGCGGTGTTTTGCGTAAAGGCGCGCAGGTCGGCGACGTTCTCGGGGTCCTCGGCCACGGTCTCGGCCACGATGTCGGCGGCGCCGGCAAGTGCCTTCTCGGGCGTGTCGAAGCCAGCCTCCTCGTCGACGTAGTCCGCGGCGGCGTCGAGTGCGCTGCCCTTGGCCGAGGCCTGCATGATGATCATGTTGGCGAGCGGCTCCAGACCTGCCTCGCGGGCCTTCTGCGCGCGGGTCATGCGCTTTTTGCGGTAGGGCTTGTAGAGGTCCTCGACACGCTGGAGTTGCGTGGCCTCGCGAATCTGCTGCTCGAGTTCGGGCGTGAGTTTGCCCTGGGCGTCGATGAGCAGAATGACGTCTTCTTTACGCTGCTCAAGATTGCGCAGGTAGGACAGACGCTCGTCGAGTGCGCGCAGGGCGACGTCGTCCATGCCACCCGTGGCTTCCTTGCGGTAGCGCGAGATAAAGGGAATGGTGTTGCCCTCGTCGATGAGCTTGACGGCTGCCTCGACGTTGGCGGCCTTAAGGTTGAGCTCGCGGGCGAGCTGGGCGATAAGATCCATGAAACTCCTTGCGTTTAAGGTGCGTTTGCGGCACAGGGCTACCAAGGATACCACCCGTCTCAAAAGACTGTTTTGGGACCGCGCCACGAAAACGGCCTTTCTACTACGTTTTACCCGTAGGGGCTGACCATACCTGGGTTTTCCGAAAATCGGCAAGACGTTTACCTGCGGTTTTTATTTCGCGAAATTCGGTATGGTTGAGGGCGATTGGTTAAACGTAGTAGATAGGCGCATTTCGTGGCAAACGAATCAAACTTAGGTACAAAATAGCCCTCGCCCCAGAAAAATCGTCGGCAAGGTAGCAAAATGCCCCGCGAGCAGGAGGCTGCTCGCGGGGCAAAGAAGAGGGGCTTGTTTGTGGCGGACCGAGGGGCTCGGCATGGGGTTTTGCCGCGGTCGCTCTTAAGGCATTACAGCTCGACGAGCTGGCCGGTCTCGGCGGCCTCCTTGATGGCGTTGAGAAGCGTGAGCGTCTTGACATTATCGGCGGGGGTTACGACGGGCTCGACCTCGCGGCGGACAACCTTCACAAAGTGCTTGAGCTGCATCTTGTGCGGCAGTGCCGGGTCCACGGCCGGAATCTCCATCTGCAGCGGCTTGTGCCAGTTGGAGGCGCCGTCGTAGGAGAACTGGTGCAGGCGGGGCAGCGACAGAGCGCCCAAGGTTCCGCCGATAAAGTAGGCGTCGGCGTCGAAGGGGCGGTACTGCGGATCCTCGCGAGCGGTTGCCTCCCAGTTCCAGGGGCTGGCGGTGGCGTCGGAGATGGTCATGCTTGCGAGCGCGCCATCGGCAAAACGGACGTTGACCACGGCGGAGTCCTCGGTCTCAAAACCGCGGGCGGCGCTGGACTGCATACCCTGGACGGCAACGGGCTCGCCCAGCAGGTAGCGGAGCAGGTCGACGTCGTGCACCAGGTTGACCAGGATCGGGCCGGCGCCCTTCTTGCGGCGCCACTCGACGTCGAAGTACTCGTCATTCTTATAGATCATGTAGTGGAAGCTCGACACGGTGAGCTTGCCCAGCTCGCCGGACTCGATGATCTCCTTGGCCTTATTGACGAAGGGGTTGTGGCGACGGTGCTGACCCACGAGCACGGGCACGCCGGCGGTCTCGGCCTCGGCGGCGAAGGCCTGGGCATCCTCGAGGTCGTTGGAGATCGGCTTTTCGACCAGCGGCACGATGTTGCGCTTCACAGCCTCGCGGGCAACGCCCAGGTGCAGGTCGTTGGGGGTGGCGATGATGACGGCCTCGGGCTTGACCTCGTCCATCATCTGGGCGGGATCGGTGAAGAACGGCACGCCGGCGGCCTCGGCCGTGGCGCGGGCGCCTTCAAAGGCGTCGGCGATGGCGACGAGCTCGGCCTCGGGCTCCTCGGTGACAAAGCGGATGTGGTTGCGGCCCATGGCGCCGGCGCCGATAACGGCAATGCGGACGGGGTTGAGCTCAGACATTTCGACTCCTTAATACTGGTGACCGGTGGAATGCGACAAAGGGGCTGTTCCTTTGTCGCATCGGTAAAACTAGGCGGACTTCTTCTTGCTGTCGGAGACCATCATGTAGACGGTGAGTACGACGGCGATGGCGGCGATCACAATGGCGCCGTAGAAGGACTGCTGGTAGGCGGCGCTGCCGGCCTCGGCGTGATACAGCACGGCGGTGATGGGCTGGCTGATCCAGGTGGAAGCGGCGTAACCCAAAAACATGATGCCGTAGTTGACGCCGATGTTGCTGGTGCCGAAGGCGCCACCGGTGAGCGGCGGGTAGATGACGAGCAGGGCGCCAAAGCTAAAGCCGAGCAGGGCGAGCGCCACGAAGAACATGCTCTGCGTAAAGCTCATCGACATGATGACGAGCGCGACGATGGTGACGACAAGGCTGATGAGCAGCGACTTGTAGGCGCCGAGCTTGTCGATGATCTGGCCAAAGGACAGACGGCCAACCAGGTTGGCGCAGGTGTTGACGGAGACCACCACGCCGCCGAGGGCGACGGCCGCGGCGCTCGTGGGGTCGGCGAAGAGCTGGACGGCGGCGATGGAGGCAACCTTGCCGACGAGCAGGGTGCCTGCTGTGGCGGCAAAGGCGAAGGTGACGATGAGGACCCAGAAGCGCGGGGTCTTGACCATCTCGCCTGGGGTGAGGTCGCCGAAGGTACCGGCGTGCGCGCCGCCCTTGGGGGCCTCAAAGCCCTCGGGCAGCCAACCGGCCTCGGGGGCCTTCAGGAACAGGGCGGAGGCGGCGATCGTCACAAAGAAGATGACGCCGAGTGCCTTGAGGGCGCCAAAGATGCCCAGGCTCGGGATGAGCAGCGAGGCGAGCACCGGGGACAGCACGGCGGGGCCGGCGGTCGAAGCGGCCAGGGTGATGCCGGAGGCGAGACCCTTCTTGTCGATGAACCACTTTTGGCCGGTGGTGAGCGCCGGGTTGTAGCCCAGACCGTTGCCGACAGCGGCGACGAGCGAGAACCACAGGTAGAACTGCCACGGCTCGGTGACGGTGCCGGACATGAACCAGCCCACGCCGTAGCACACGGCGGCGGCGATCACGACGTTGCGCGGGCCGATCTTATCGGAGATGCGGCCGGCGAAGATGCCCGTCACGGCCATGATGGTCTGAAAGACCGGGAAGGCCCAGGTAAGAGCGCTGGACCACTCGGGGTAGACGGCGATCAGGTTCTTGCTCACGACGGAATACAGCGCGATGGAGCTGATGAAGAACATGGTGACGCACGCGGCGGAAAGCACGACGGCGCGACCCTTGTTGGAGTTGCTGGAAGCCATTTGACTCTTTCTAATCGATACGGGGGAGGAGCGGGCGTGTCCGCGGGGCCTCCCTGTCAGGTTGGTTTACTGGTCAGTCGGCTTGGCGACGCCGGACTCATCGGACCAGAGCTCGACGCCCTTGTTCTTGAGGTAGTTGTCGGCATAGGCGCGACGGCCGCCGGGCTTGGCGGTGAGGTCGCCCATCATGTTGGAGAAGCCGCCGTCGACCTTGATGGCGTCGCCGGTGGTAAAGTCCGAGCGCTTGGACGCCAGGAACATGACGGCGTTGGCGATATCACTGACCTCGCCGATGCGGCGCGTGGCGATCAGACGGCTGCGGCTCTTTTCGACCTCGGGGTCGGCGTAGAAGTTGGCCGACATCGGGGTCTTAACGAAGCAGGGCTCGACGCAGTTGGAGCGGACGCCGTAGGGGCCCCACTCGGCGGCGAGCATCTTGGACATCATGTTGACGCCCGCCTTGGTGGAGCTGTACACGCCCGAGAACGTCTCGGGGGAGTGACTGGCGACGGTCGAGATGTGCACCAGGCGGCCCTGGCCGGCCTTGATCATCTCGCGACCAAAGCGCTGCGAGGTGATGAAGTAACCGGTGAGGTTGACGCTGAGCACCTGCTCCCAGTCGCTCAGCGGCAGGTCCTCCATGGCGGCGAAGCGCAGGATGCCGGCGGTGTTGACGAGGACGTCGACGCGGCCGAAGTTGGCGATGGTGGCGTCGACGGCAGCCTGAACCTCGGTCTCGTCGGTGGCGTTCATCTTGTAGCCCTCGGCGTGGATGCCAAACTCGGCGGCGAGGTCGGCGGCTGCGGCCTTGACCTTTTCCTCGTCCAGGTCGAGCAGGACGACGTTGGCGCCGTTGCGGGCGAACTCGCGGCAAATCTCGACGCCCATACCGCCGAGTGCACCGGTCACGGCGCAGACATCGCCCTCGAGCTTAAGCCAGTTGCTCATAGGAACTTCCCTTCTTGTGCCTCCCGGTGGGTCGTTCTCATTAATCGACCCACGTGGTTTTCGCTGGTTATCGTATGCTTTGCATTTGCGCAGGTGAATTGCATATTTGTTAGAATGGCGTTAACCGTGGGTTTACACTGTGCGATGCAGTTTATTCTCAATTGAGTGCGTGACCTGCGAAAACAACCCCCTGTGGCACCATGCGGTCACAGGCGCGAAAACAGGAGACTGACGTGTACGATCGACGACTTGAGGCCATATCGGCTGCCGCGGAGCTGGGAAGCTTCTCGCGTGCGGCGGCAAAATTGCGCGTGTCGACCCCGGCGCTCGTCAAGCAAGTGTCGGGCTTCGAGGCCGAGTTCGGCATCACGCTGTTCGAGCGCTCGCATTCTGGTGTTAAGGTGACGCCGGCAGGTGCTCTGCTGGTGGACGATGCACGTTCGATCATGCGGCAGTCCGAGGACGCGCTGCGCCGTGCCCGACGTGCGGCGGGTGACGGCGGTGCCGTGCGCCTGGGCGTGTCTATGATGTGCCCGGGGCGCCAAACGCTGTCGATGTGGTCGGGCATCCACAATCTGGAACCGTCGCTGCGATTTGAGATCGTGCCGGTAAGCGATCTCTACGACGAGCGCGAATCCGTCATGCGCAGCCTTGGCCGCGAGGTGGATGTAGTGCAGTCGAGTTTTTCGACTCCGCGCTGGGGCGACACCTGCCAAAAGCTCCGCATCGTCAACGTGCCGTTTTATATCGACCTGCCGCGCACGAGCCCGCTGGCGCGCAAAAATCGCATCACGGTCGCCGACTTGGAAGGCATGCGCCTGCGCGTGCTCCGTCACGGCAACGATGCCATGGACAGCCTGCGTATCGACCTGTTAGCCGACGGCGGCGTGGACGTGATTGACGTGGACAGCTTCGACTTTGCGCTCTTTAACGAGGCGGAGGAAAAGGGCGACGCGGTGCTCACCTGCGGAGCATGGTCGGGCGTGCACCCGGCCTTTGTGGGCGTGCCGTTCCTATGCGGCCGTGAGGTGCCGGTCTTCTTGCACTACCCGCTCGAGCCCACCCTCCAAGTACAAAAATTCGTCAACGCCATGGCTCAGCTTCTCAACTAGCTAATTTGGGACGGGGCTTTTTTGACTACTTTTGCCGCCCTGCCTGCCCGATGATTTTTCGGGACGGGGATTAATAATCATCGCCAAATTGACTACCCTGATTAAGCTCTGCCCCAAAGGCTGTACCAAGTCTGTGGTTCTTGGCCCATATGGTAGAGTTGACCTCACGTGAATTTCAGCACACTGCGTGCTACCTGCCCTTTTGCCATTTGAGGGAGTGAACTTGTGAATACTTCTGTCGCCAAGAAGGCCAGCCAGGCGGTGCGCCTGCTCATGATGGTGCTCACGGCAGTTCTCATCTTCTTCTTCATCAATGTTATGCTGCTCGTCTCCGATATCCAGGGCACGGCGCGCGTGGTCAACTACGCCGGTCTGGTGCGCGGTACCACGCAGCGAATCGTTAAGCTCGAGGACGCGGGCCAGCCTCAAGATGACCTGCTCAAAGCCGTGGATTCATACATCAACGGTTTGCGTTACGGAAGTGACGACCTCAACCTCGTCCGTCTCGACGACGATGAATACCAGGCAAAGATGACCGAGCTTGCAAATTATTTTGATGAGCTTTGCGCCGAGATCATCCGCGTGCGCGAAGTCGGCTACGAGAACACCGACATCATCTCGATGAGCGAGGAGTTCTTTGGCATATGCGACGATGCTACGCGACTCGCAGAGGACTACTCTCAGGAGAAGGCATCGGCGCTCAACTATCTCGAGGGCTTGGTGATCATCGACATCATGGGCTTGGTGGCGACCTTTGCGGTTGAACCTGTTCGCGCGGTGCGAACTGCCGCGCTCAATCGCGAACTGCAGAGCAAAGTCTATCTCGACGAAGCCACGGGACTGCCCAACAAGAACAAGTGCGAGGAGATCTTGGGGCAGGAGCAGCCTGTCTCCGCGGAGGCGCCCGTTGCGGTGTGCGTTTTCGACCTTAACAATCTGCATACGGTCAATAACAGCTTTGGTCACGAGAAGGGCGACGAATACATCCGCTCTTTTGCCCGGCAGCTGGGAAGTGTGGCGTCGGAGACCTGCTTTATGGGTCGCGACGGCGGCGATGAGTTTATCGCGGTGCTGTGGGATGCCGATCGAGCTGCCGTGGAGTCCTGTCTCGCTCGGGTTCGTGCGAACGTGAACGAGTATTCCGGGGCTCACCCCGACATGCCCATCAGCTATGCGGTGGGCTACGCGCTTTCCAGTGATTTTGATGAACCGCCAACGATGCGCGAGCTCTTTTCCCAGGCCGACAAGAACATGTACATCGACAAGAACTGCGTAAAGACAGCCGAGGCAGCCGGGCTGCAACGCGAGGAGCGGTAAGCTTGTAACAGAAGGCATACAAAAGCCTCCGCAGCTCGTGTGTGCTGCGGAGGCTTTATTCGTTGCGGCGCATTGTGCTTGGGTCGTTGAGATGAGTCGATTTGCCCCGAAAGATGAGGGCATTGACCTTAGGGTCATGCCCGACGAATGAGCGGCAAATCGGCCATCTCGGCGGGCCGAACTACTCCAGCTCAAACGCTCCAGTGTAGAGCTGGTAGTAATACCCGCGCTTGGCGATCAGCTCGTCGTGGTTACCGCGCTCGATGATCCGGCCGTGGTCCAGGCAGATGATCGCGTCGGAGTTGCGCACGGTGGACAGGCGGTGTGCGATGACAAACGTCGTGCGGCCTTCCATGAGCTTATCCATACCCGCCTGCACGATGGCCTCGGTGCGGGTGTCGATGGAGCTCGTGGCCTCGTCCAGAATCATTGCCGGCGGATCGGCCACGGCGGCGCGGGCGATCGAAATCAGCTGGCGCTGGCCCTGCGACAGCTGGGCGCCGTTGCCGGTGAGCATCGTGTCGTAGCCGTCGGGCAGGCGGGTGATAAAGTCGTCCGCGCCGGCGAGCTTTGCTGCCGCGATGCACTCCTCGTCGGTGGCATCCAGATTGCCGTAGCGGATGTTATCCATCACGGTGCCGGTGAACAGGTTCACGTCCTGCAGCACGACGCCCAGTGAGCGGCGCAGATCGGCCTTGCGGATCTTGTTGACGTTGATGCCGTCGTAGCGGATCTTGCCGTCGGCGATGTCATAGAAGCGGTTGATGAGGTTGGTGATGGTCGTCTTGCCCGCACCGGTGGCGCCGACAAACGCGACCTTCTGGCCCGGCTTGGCAAACACGGACACGCCGTGCAGCACCTCGTGGTCGGGCGTGTAGCCAAAGTCGACGTTGTCCATGACCAGGTCGCCGCGCAGCGGTACGTACTCGATCTCGCCAGTTGCGCGGTGCGGATGTTTCCACGCCCACATGCCGGTGTGGTGGTCGGCCTCCTCGAGCTGCCAGGTGTCGGGGTTCACCTGCGCGTTGACGAGCGTCACATAGCCTTCGTCGGCTTCGGGCTCCTCGTCGATGAGCTCAAAGATGCGGTCGGCTCCGGCGAGGCCCATGACCACGGCGTTGATCTGCTGCGAAATCTGACCGATCTGTCCGCAGAATTGCTTGGTCATGTTGAGGAACGGCACTACGACGGCGATGGACAGCGCCATGCCCGAGATGCTCAGGTTGGGCACGCCCAGCGCCAGGAAAATGCCGCCTGCCAGTGCGACCAGCACGTAGAGCAGGTTGCCCAGGTTCATAAGGATAGGCATGAGGATGTTGGCGTACATGTTGGCCTTCTGCGAGACCTCGAAGAGCTTTTCGTTGCGCTCGTCAAAATCGGCCTCGGCGGCAGACTCGTGGCAGAATGCCTTGACGACCTTCTGGCCGTTCATGACTTCCTCGATATGGCCCTCGACCACGCCGAGCTCGGTCTGCTGCGCAATGAAGAAGCGCGCGGAGTTGGAGCCGAGCAGCTTGGTCATAAAGGTCATAAAGGCGACGCCGGCCACAATGACCAGGCACATCCACACGCTGTAGTACAGCATGATAAAGAACACCGTGACGATGACGATGGTCGTCATGAGCAGGTTGGGCAGCGACTGGCTGATCATCTGGCGCAGCGTGTCGATGTCGTTGGTGTAGTGGCTCATGATGTCGCCGCGCTGGTGCGTGTCGAAGTAGCGAATCGGCAGGTCCTGCATACGGTTGAACATCTTCTCGCGCAGCTTCTCGAGCGAGCCCTGCGTGACGATGGCCATGGCGCGGTTCCAGAAGAGCGAAGACAGGATGCCGATGCCGTAGATGCAGGCGAGGGTGGTCACGAGCTGTGCGATCTTGGGCTGTGCGGTCGTCCAATCGCCCGACTGCCACGATTCGCTAATAATCTGCAGGGCGCTCTGAAGGAAGGTCGCGCCGATGGAGTTGATGATGGCGCAGAGCACCACGCCGGCGACGACGAGGGGCAAAAGCACGGGGTAGAAGCCAAAGAGCGTCTTGATGAGGCGCGACATGGTGCCGCCCTTGCGGTTGAGCGCGCGCTCAGCGGTCGTTGCCTTACTCATGTGCCTCGCCTCCTTCCTGGGTCTGAGCTTGCGTTGCGGATGCCTCGGTGTCGGCCTCGACGGCCCCTTCGCCCTCGGCAGACATCTTGTTTTGCGAGGTAAAGGTCTCGCGGTAGATCTCGCTCGTCTTGAGCAGCTCGTCATGGTTGCCGATCTGCGCGATACGGCCACCCTCCATGACGATGATGCGGTCTGCGTCCTGCACGGAGCTGATGCGCTGGGCGATGATGAGCTTGGTCGTGTTGGGCAGATAGCTTGCCAATCCTGCGCGGATCTTGGCGTCGGTCTTGGTGTCGACGGCGCTGGTGGAGTCGTCCAGGATCAAGATCTTGGGGCGACGCAGCAGAGCGCGCGCAATGCACAGGCGCTGCTTCTGACCGCCCGAGACATTGGAGCCGCCCTGCTCGATCCAGGTGTCGTAACCCTTGGGGAAGCCGTCGACAAACTCATCGGCGCAGGCCAGATGTGCCGCCTCGCGGACTTCCTCGTCGGTGGCGTTCGGGTCGCCCCAGCGCAGATTTTCGGCGATGGTGCCGCTAAACAGCACGTTTTTCTGCAGCACCATGGCGACCTGGTGGCGCAGCGCGTCCAGGTCGTAGTCGCGCACGTCCATGCCGCCCACGCGCACGGTGCCTTCGGTGGCGTCGTACAGGCGGGCGATGAGGTTTACAAGCGTGGACTTGGCCGAGCCGGTGCCGCCGATGATGCCGATGGTCTCGCCGCTCTTAATGTGCAGGTCGATATCGTCGAGCGCCTGGCGCTTCGCATGCGCGGAATACTTAAAGCTCACGTGGTCAAAGTCGATGGAACCGTCGGCAACCTCGAGCACGGGCTCGGCGGGATCGGCGATCGTGGGCTCGGCGGCTAGCACCTCGGTAATGC
>CABSNX010000010.1 GCA_902479205.1 uncultured Collinsella sp.
ACGTAGAGGCCCGCGCCGTGACGCGCGCCGCCTGCGAGTGCGACGGCCCTGTGTACATGCGCTTTGCCCGTCTGGCCTCGCCGGTCATTAATGACCCCGAGACCTACAAGTTTGAACTGGGCAAGGGCATCATCATGCGCGAGGGCGCCGACGTTACCATCATTGCCTGCGGCCTGATGGTCGGCGAGGCCCTCGAGGCCGCTGAGCAGCTTGCTGCCGAGGGTATCGACGCCGAGGTCATCAACATGCACACCATTAAGCCCATCGACTCCGACCTGATCGTCAAGAGCGCCACCAAGACCGGCCACGTCGTGACCGTCGAGGAGCACTCCGTGATCGGTGGCCTGGGCAGCGCCGTTGCCGATGTCCTGTGCGAGCAGTGCCCGACGCCGCTCAAGAAGATCGGCGTCAACGACACGTTCGGCGAGTCCGGCCCGGGTGCCGAGCTCCTGCACAAGTACGGCCTGGACGCCGCCAACATCGTGGCGACCACCAAGGAGTTCTTGGCATAAGGCAAGGCGGATCTCAAAGACTGCTTCGCCAGAACTATAAAACTGCTTCGCCAGTACTGTGGAAACCCGGCAGGGGCGCTCTCTTGGAGAGCGCCCCTGTTTCAGTTGCGGTGAAATAAGGACTGTTTTGCCAGCCTAAAGGCTCAATTAATCCGCATTTCACCGCAACTTCCGAAGGCGTTAGCGCTTGTGCTGGCTCCATTGCGACGATTGATTGCGGCTTGGCACAGTGCAGCGACATCGGGGGCATCGCTGCCTCTGTATGTCATGGCGAGCAAAGCGGCATCATAGATTTCATCATTGGTCACATCGGCGGCATCAATGGGGCAGAAGGCGAGAATCGAATCCTGTTCTGCAAGCTCGGCCAGATCGATCGTTTCACCCATGGCAAAGGCATCATCGAGGACGAGTGTGGCACTCGTGCATGGAATTTGATAGATCGTGCCATCCGCAGCGATAGGGGAACCTGCTGCCTCGAGCGTGTAGACACCTTGTATGAGATTGATGCCAGAGCCATCGGAGGCGACGAACTCAATCCTGTCAACCGTTATTCCGTCGATGGTCTTGCCCGTAATATGTATCGGAACGCGCGATGCTCCGTTATCGGTGTCCCAGCCCGCAGCCGCGACATCCAGCACAATGGCGTGTTCCGAATGGGCGGATACGAAGTGCGACAACACCTGTCGCAGATGAAGGCCCATACAGCTACCGCCGACAATGCCAATTACCAGCATGCAGGCAAGGATGACCGCAACGTGGTTCCGAGGCTTTACCCGAAGCTCAGAATCAGCAGAGATGCCATTGACGGCAGCCCCGCACGCTGTGCAGTACCTCACGCCATCGCGCAACTCAGCTCCACAATAAGGACAATTCATACTGGCCCCCACAACCATAGGCGTTCCCATCGAGGCCACTGTAAATCGACAATCCAAATCCGAGTTGCGCAACAATGAGCCCCAATATAAGTTGCGGTGAAATAAGGACTGATTAGGGCTTTTAACTGCTAAAACAGTCCTTATTTCACCGCAACTTTTAAAGAGGCCGTATCAAGCAGGATTTCTATTGGGATAAGGGCCCAGCACAACAAAGTGCAATTCAGACCCTCCCAACTTTGTGTGCGCAGCATCTCAAGTTGGTGCGGCGGCCCCTTAGTAGCCGCAGGCCGTGCGCAGGGTTACCTCCCAAATCTTTCCGCAGGACGGAGGAGTCCCCGCAGCGCGAAGCGCACAGCGGGGACTCCGACATGTCCGAGGACGATTTGAGAGGTAACCCTGTGCGCGGCCGGTGAGACCAAAACCCCGCCATGCTTCTTATGTGCAGCGAAGTTAATGCTGCTAAAATACAAAGCGCTCATGTAGTTTAAACGTACGACGATAAGGAGCACCAGTGGGTAACCACTTCCGTACCTCCGGTGCGGGCGATGACGCCCCCAAGACGCAGCCAGGCGCCGCGGGCACTCGTTTCGCCACCCCGGATTCAGAGGATCAGCTGTTTAGCCCGATCCCCGCACAGCCGGCAGATCAGGCACAGCCGGCGTCAGATCCCTTTGCCTACAATCCCACCAATGATGTCGAGCTTTCCGAGGCCGCGGGTTTTGAGCCCGTGCAGAAGGTGACCGCTCGCGTGGATCAGCCCCAGGCGGACGCTGTCGCGCCGCAACCTGTCATGGCCGGTATTCCCGATCCTATGGCTCCTGCGACTCCGGCTCCTCAGCCTGCGCAGTCCGGTCTCTTTGCCGCTATTCCCGATCCCACGCAGCCCGCGGCTCCCGTAGTCGAGAGCGATCAGGCCGCCGAGGTCGCAAGCCTCGACAATGCGCTCAACAATCCCGACTTTACGTCGGTGTTTGCGCCCATCGATCCGCAGGCCAGCCGCAAGAAGATGGCCAAGCAGGCCGGTGTCGAGCCCGTCATCCTCATGGAGCACGTCACCAAAATCTACCCGGCACAGCCCAACAAGCCCGCGCTCGACGACATCAACATCGAGATCTATCCTGGCGAGTTTGTCTTCCTGGTCGGTCACTCCGGCTCGGGTAAGACCACGCTGCTTTCGACGCTCAACCGCGACGTCAAGCCGACGAGCGGCCGCATTTTGGTCGCCGGCCAGGACCTCATGAAGATCAAGAACCGCAAGGTTCCGTTCTTGCGTCGCCAGATCGGTGCCGTGTTCCAGGACTTTAAGCTCCTGCCGCAGAAGACCGCCTACGAAAACGTGGCGTTTGCCCTGCAGTGCATTGGCAAGCCCAAGGGCGTCATTCGTAGCCAGGTGCCCGAGGTGCTTCGCCTGGTCGGTCTGGCCGATCAGATGGACTCTCTGCCCGATCAGCTGTCCGGTGGCGAGCAGCAGCGTGTCGCCGTTGCCCGCGCTATGGTCAACCGTCCGCCGCTGCTTATCTGCGACGAGCCCACGGGCAACCTCGACCCCGCGATTTCGCTGGGCATTATGAAGCTGCTCGAGCGCATTAACCGTACCGGCACCACCGTGATCGTCGCCACGCACGACCGCGAGATGGTCGATAGCATGCACCGTCGCGTGATCGCCCTCGAGGGCGGCCACGTAATCCGCGACCAGGAGAGGGGAGGTTACGGCAACTATGGCACCAACTAACGTGGGCTATTCGCTCAAAGAGGCTATCAGCCACTTCTTCCGTAACTGGACCACCTCGCTCGGCGCCGTCATCACGATCTTCCTTTCGCTGTTTATCATCGGCCTGTTCATTATGGGTTCCGCGATGCTGAACTCCGTGATCGGTACCGTCGAGGATCAGGTTGTCATCAATGCCTTTATTAGCGATGACGCCGATCAGGCAGATGTTCAGGCCTTTGAGGCCGAGCTCAAGACGTGGAGCAACGTCAAGTCCGTGACCTATAAGGATAAGGACGACGCGCTGGCCGAGTACACGAGCAAGATGTCGGGCAACGCCGACGCCACCATGAGTGCGCTCGACGGCCAGAACCCGCTGCCCGCCTCGTTTGCGATTGAGATGGACGATCCGTCTCAGGTCGAGAGCACGGCCAAGAAGCTCAAGAAGAACGCCGACTTCCAAAAGATCGCGGACGACGGCGACGTCAACGCGAGCGTGCTGTATGGCCAGGAGGAAGTGAGCCGCCTGTTCCAGGTGACCAACTACATTCGTATCGCCGCCGTGGTGCTCGTCGGCCTGCTGACCTTTATCGCGTTCATCTTTATCAACAACACGATTCGCCTGTCCATTACGGCGCGTCGTCGCGAGATTGCGATTATGCGCCTGGTGGGCGCCAGCAACGGCTTCATTCGCGGGCCGTTCATTACCGAGGGCGTGTTGCAGGCCATTCTGGGCTCGCTGCTTTCCATCGGTGTTTTGGAGCTGCTGCGCAATCTGATGATTCCGCGCCTGCAGGCGAGCGTCGGCTGGATGTCGTTTGCGCTGCCGATGCAGTACTATCTGGTGACCTACGCCGCACTGATTCTTGTCGGCGTGCTCATCGGCCTCTTTGGCTCTGCCATCGCCATGCGCCGTTATCTGCGCGTGTAGGTATGCTTGGAATTCGTTCCTTCCAACGGGTCGTTCCTTTTGGGACGGCCCGTTTTTTGATCCCTAGGGGACGGAGGAAAACGGATCATCGCGGCGCTGGTCTATCTATGTGATCCGTTTTCCTCCGTCCCCAGGGGATCATTTGGGTAGACTCTTGGGGTGTAAACGGCTATCGATAGTAAGGAGGCGCCATGGGGCGCAATAACAAACATAAGCGTAGCGCACGCAATAAACGCGGGCCGGTGCGCAGCGAGCGTCGCCCGAGCCTGACTGGCCGCGTGCAGTTCCATGAGCACAGCGCTTATGTCGTGACCGACAACGGCGATTACAAGGTCATGGGTCGCGGTAAGCGTGAGATTATGGACGGCGATACCGTGGCCGTAAGCATCAAGGCGGGACCGCGCGGGGATCGTCGCGCCGTGATCGAGGGCGTTATCGAGCGTGCCGCCATCAGCGTGGTGGGTACGTATCAGACGGCCGGCCCGCTTGGTGTGATCGAACCGCTCGATTCGCGTCTCAAAGCCGATTTCTTTGTTTTGCCCGAGGACACTTCGGCGGAGCGCCTGGGTGTGCATCCTGGCGATGCCGTCGTCGCGCGCATTCTGACCTACCCGACGCGCTTGGAGTCGGGCACGGTGACTCTTGAGCGCCGGATCGGCGGTGACGATGCGCCCGATCTGGGCGTTCAATATGTTATGGCGCGCTATGGCTATACCGACAGCTATCCCGAGGCGGCGCTGGCGGAGGCAGAGGCGCTTTCGCTCGATGTGACTGCAGCGCTTAAAGACCCGCTTCGTCGTGATCTGCGCGATCGCTTTGTCATCACCATCGATCCGGTTGATGCACGCGACTTTGACGATGCCATCTCGCTCGAGCGCACACCCGAGGGCGGCTATAAGCTGGGCGTGCATATCGCCGACGTTTCGCACTATGTTGCCTGGGACGGACATATCGACCTAGAGGCCCGCCATCGCACGACGTCGGTCTACCTTGCCGACCGTGTGCTTCCCATGCTGCCCGAGCGCCTGTCTAATGACCTGTGTTCCCTGCGCCCCGATGAGGATCGTCTGGCGTTTACCGTCGACATCGAGCTCGACGCGCAGGGCCGTGTGCGCCATTACGACCCCTATCCCAGTGTGATTCGCTCGCGTGTGCGTATGGACTACGATGGCGCCGAGGCGCTGCTGGTGCGTGCCGGCGCAGTTGAGTATTCCGTGTTGGAGGGCGCTGCGGAGGATGTCGCTGCGGCCGAAGCCTCGCGCGAGAAAGCGCTTGAGCGCGGGCTTGCGTGCGAGGACACCGCTCGCGGCTGTAACGTTGACCTGGCCGATTTCCTGGTCGCCGCAAACGAACTCGCGGAGCTTCGGCGTCGCATACGTCGCGCACGCGGTTCGGTCGACTTTGATACGGCCGAGATTCGCGCGCTGCTGGATGAGGACGGCGTGCCCGTGCAGATTGTGGCACGCGAGCGCTCCTGCGCAACCTCGCTTATCGAGGAGGCGATGCTGCTGGCTAACGAGTGCGTTGCCGAGTGGCTGGCCGACCGCGATATCGAGGCGTGCTATCGCGTGCACGATGACCCCAGCCCCGACAGTCTGCACGGTGCTGCTGTGGCGCTGGCGCAGCTCGGTATCATCGACGATCGCCGTGCGGCGGGCATTGCCCTGGGAAGTCCTGATGAGTTGCAGGCGACGGTTGACGCCGCTGCCGGCACGGCTAACGCGCCACTCGTCAACACGCTCCTTTTGCGCAGTATGCAGCGTGCGTTGTATAAGCCTCGCAACGAGGGCCACTTTGCGCTCGCCGCGCCGTGCTACTGCCACTTTACAAGCCCCATTCGCCGTTACCCCGATCTGGTGGTGCATCGCGTGCTCAAGCTGCAGCTGGCATACGAGCAGCTGGGTGGAAAAGACGCCTTAGTGCGTACGCCGAGGTTGATCGGAAAAGGCAGAGAGTCGCTTCCGCGCATCCTGCCGCAAATCTGCCGCGCGTGCAGCGATGCCGAGCGTGCGGCCGACGCTGCCAGCCATGCGACGCAAAAAATCAAGATTGCGCAGTACTACGAGGACCGCCTGGGCGAGCGCTATGCCGGAACGGTCTCGTGGGTCAGCAGCATGGGCCTCTTTGTGCGTCTCGATCTGACACAGGTTGAGGGTTTGGTTTCGATCAAGAGTCTGGGCAACGAGTGGTTCGAGTTTGATGAGGACGCGCTCACGTTGACGGGTGCCGACACGGGGCGTCGTTTTGAGTTGGGCCAGCGCGTGATTATCGAGGTCTCGCGCGTCAACACTACTCGCGGACATTTGGACTTTAAGCTCATTCATTAACCGGCACGGAGTGAGTATCGGCAGAGCGTAGAGGGCGGTCTTTCGGGGCCGCTCTCTTTGCGCGTCTCTTGATTGCCCTGCCATGGGCTCGGCCGCTTCTTCATATGCTTTTGGGGGATAGGACCTACCAAAACAAACCTGTCCCTTTTTGGCAGGTTTACGAGAAAGCGGGGATGTTGTGGCAACGGTATATGGGTATGCGCGGGTGAGCACGCGTGATCAAAATTTGAATCGCCAGTTGGATGCGCTGAGCGCCTATGGCGTGGAGCCGGCGAATGTCTTTGCCGACCGTGCGAGCGGTAAGGACTTTGATCGCCCGCGGTATCGGGAATTGCTTCATGCCTTGGCTTCCGGCGACGTGTTGGTGGTGCTTTCCATCGATCGGCTGGGTCGAAACTACAGCGAGATACTCGAGGAATGGCGTCGTATAACCAAGGAACTTGGTGCGGCCATCGTTGTGCTGGACATGCCGTTGCTCGATACGCGTGCGAGAGATTGCGGCGGATCGGATGTGACCAGCACGCTGATCGCCGATATCGTTTTACAGCTGTTGAGCTATGTGGCGCAGGTGGAACGAGAGAACATCCACCGTCGTCAGGCGGAGGGAATCGCGGCGGCGCGGGCGCGCGGCGTGCGTTTTGGTCGACCCCGCAAGCCGTGCCCTCCGCAATTTGAACGAGTGCGCGATATCTATGAGGCGGGCAATATTACCCGGAGTCAGGCGGCAAAGCGCCTAGGCGTGTGCGTGGGGACCTTCGATCGCTGGATGCGCGAGACGGAGTAGGGGAGCCGGGGATGCGGACTCAGCGGCTACCGCCGTCCACCCCGACCCGCTTGCCCCCGTTCGCATATGGATGGGCACCAACATCCGTCGTGTCGCCCATACCGTAGAGTTCTTCTTTGTTGGGCTGTTTGCCTCGTTGGCGGCGGTGTGCTTGGATAAGCGCACGACCTGTCCCATTGGCGCCCACGCGAGACGCTGTTAACAACCCTGTTACGAATAATGCGACCTTGATGAATCATTTTGTGTCGCGCGTATTTCCGAGCGGTCGGATTTGAGGGGCGAGTGGTAGAACGCCCGCCCTTTGTGCGCCATGATGCGGCACAATGTACCGTAAAAGCTGTTTATATCCGGTACGAATCGTTCGTTGGTCTTTAATTCTTCTCAACGGAGGTGTTTGAGATGGCAAACGGATTGCTTTTAAGGCTTCGCGAGCGTGAGCTCAGCGCGAGTCCGGCGGAACGCAATGTCATCGCATACGTGAGTGCTCATCCGCACGAGGTGGTCGGGCTGTCCGTCCGCGGTCTTGCCGATGCCACGTTCTCCTCGCCCTCGAGCATTTTGCGCTTTTGCAAGCGCTTGGGTTTTGCGGGCTACAAGGAGTTCCAGCGCGAACTGATTGCCGAACTTGCGCTCCTGGGCGACAGAAAGGACGTTGCCCTCGAGGACATCTCCGTGGATGACAGCGTCGAACGTATCGTGGGGAAGGTGATGAAAAGCAACGTGCGCACGATCGAGGCGACGGCGCGAACACTCGATTACACCGTTTTGGAACGATGTACAGCCTATCTTAAGCGGGCGCGCATGGTCAATCTGTTCGGTATTGGTGCTTCTCGCTTGGTTGCGCACGATCTGGCACAAAAGCTCATGCGTGTCGACAAGGAATGCCATCTGTACGATGACTGGCACGACCAACTCTTGTGCGCCAAGAACATGCACGAAGGCGATATCGGCATTGCTTTTAGCTACTCGGGCTTAACGCAAGAAGTGCTGGACTGCACCGCCGAGGCCCAACGCCACAACTGTCCCGTTGTGGCCGTGACCAAAGTAGATGGATCGTCCAAGCTTGCCACCATGGCCGATGCCGTGCTCGGCGTTGCTGCAAGCGAGCCCTTGGTCCGCAGCGGTGCCATGGCCTCGCGTATGGCTCAGCTTATGGTTGTCGATGCCCTCTACGCTGCTTACGTTGCGAGCGATTACGAACGGGCGACGCATGTCATCAAGCAAAACTACATCGAGAAACAGGAAAGATGAGGTGAACAAAATGCTCGATTTAACAAAATTCACGACAGAACAGCGAAATCAAAAGTCAATGGACCTCGACACGATGACGTCGCTGCAAATCGTCACGACGATGAACGATGAGGATCTTCGCGCCGTCCAGTCGGTCACGAAAGTGTTGCCGCAGGTTGCCACGGCAATCGACTGGGCTGCCGAGGCGCTCGAGCGCGGCGGACGCGTCTTTTACATGGGCGCGGGCACGAGCGGTCGTTTGGGCGTGCTCGACGCTTCGGAGTGCCCACCCACGTTTGGCGTATCGCCCGATCTGATTGTCGGGCTCATTGCCGGAGGCGAGACGGCGTTTACCAGGGCTGTCGAAGGTGCCGAGGATAGCGAGGAACTTGGCGCGAGTGACCTGCGGGAACATGGGCTCTCCTCCAAGGATCTCGTCGTTGGTTTGGCGGCAAGCGGTCGTACCCCCTATGTGGTGGGCGGCCTCGCGTACGCCAAGGCAACCGGGTGCAAGACCATTGCAATCGCCTGCAACCAGGGGTCGAAGATCGGGGAGAGCGCAGACCTTGCCATAGAGCCCGTGCCCGGCCCCGAGGTGCTTACCGGCTCAACGAGGCTCAAGGCGGGAACGGTCCAAAAGCTCATTCTCAATATGATTTCGACCGGTGCCATGGTCAAGATCGGCAAGGTGTACCAAAACCTGATGGTCGATGTACAGCAGACGAACGAGAAGCTGGTGGTGCGCGGCCAGAACATTGTGATGGAAGCGACCGGCTGCACACGAGAGCGCGCCGTTCAGGCGCTTGCAGATGCCGGCGGCCACGTTAAAACCGCTATTGTCTCGGTGCTGCTGGGCTGCGATGCCGAGCAGGCTGCGGTAGCTCTTGAGCGGGCGCGCGGCCATGTCCGTGCTGCGGTGAGTGGCCATGAGAAGAGCAATGCCGATGCCCAATAGGTGCACGGCGTGAGCAGATATGACATCAAGAAGAGACACCCAATACAAGGAGGAGTTATGACGAACAAAGAGCTGGCTCAAAAGCTGCTGGACCTTTTGGGCGGTAAAGACAACGTGCTCGCAAACGCGGCGTGCATGACGCGCCTGCGCGTGACCGTCAAAGACACGGGCAACGTCGACACGGAGGGTATTAAGGCGCTCGACGGCGTGATGGGCCTGGTTGAGGATGACACGATGCAGATCGTGCTGGGTCCGGGCAAGGTGAATAAGGTGCTCGAGGAGTTCTCCAAGCTCACCGGCCTTGCGAAAGGCGTTGCTGACGAGAGCGTGGTTGACGCTGCGGCCACAAACAAGGCCGCACAGAAGGCCAAGTACGAGTCTAAGCCGGTTCAGGCCTTCCTCAAGAAGATTTCCAATGTCTTCGTCGCCCTGCTTCCCGGCATCATTGCGGCTGGCCTCATCAACGGTATCTGCAACGTCATTAACGTCTCGACGGCAGGCGCGCTTGCAGGCGAGTGGTGGTACCAGGGCATTCGTTCCATGGGCTGGGCCCTGTTTGCCTATCTGCCCATCTTGGTGGGCTATAACGCGGCACGTGAGTTTGGTGGCTCCGCTGCGCTGGGCGGCATCGCCGGCATGATGTGTATCGCCAACAGTGCCATGCCCCTGCTTGCGCCTGGCGCGGCTGATCCTGCCACTGCTATTCTGCTGCCCCTCACCAGTGCGCAGTACAACCCCGCAGCGGGCGGCATGATCGCGGCTCTCATCGCTGGCGCATTTTTTGCCTGGATGGAGCGTCAGATTCGCAAGGTTATGCCCAACGCACTCGACACGTTCTTGTCCCCGCTGCTGGTGCTCATCATCGGCGCCTTTGCTCTGATGCTCGTCATCCAGCCGGTTGGCGCATGGCTGACGACTGCCATCTTTAGCGTCCTCACCTTTATCTTCGAGAAGCTGGGCGTCCTGGGCGGCTATATCCTGTCGGCAGGCTTCTTGCCTCTGGTGTCCGTCGGCCTGCATCAGGCGCTCACGCCGATCCACGCTATGCTCAACGATCCCGACGGCGCTACCAAGGGCATCAACTACCTGCTGCCCATCCTTATGATGGCTGGCGGCGGCCAGGTCGGTGCCGGTCTGGCGCTGTACTTTAAGACCAAGAACGCCAAGCTCAAGAAGTACGTCGCAGAGTCCATTCCCGTTGGAATCCTGGGTGTGGGCGAGCCTCTGATGTATGCCGTTACGCTGCCGCTCGTTCGTCCGTTTGTGACGGCCTGCCTGGGTGCTGGATTTGGCGGCGCGCTCGCGGCGCTACTTCACATCGGCACGGTTTCTCAGGGCGTTTCCGGTCTGTTTGGCCTGCTGATCGTCGTTCCTGGCCAGCAGCTTGGCTACGTTGCCGCTATGCTGCTTGCCTATGCCGCCGGCTTTGTCCTGACGTGGTTCTTCGGTGTCGACGAGCAGAAGATCAACGAGTTCTTTGGCGAGTAGTTTGATATCGCGAGCCGTGTTGCTCAGGGCTCGCGGCGCGCGGAAGATTTCTTGATGCTATGGTTGTGCCGGCGGGGCTAACTGCTCCGCCGGCCTTTTTTAAAGGAGCGTTGAAGCGTGAAAACGGGTATTTCGATTTATCTTTCCAGCCCTTTGCAGGATATTGAGCGGACGATTGAGCGTGGCGCCGCGGCGGGTGCGCGCTATGCGTTTACCTCGCTGCATATTCCCGAGGATGGGGGAGCGGCGTATGCCGATAAGGTTCGTCAGGTGCTGTTGCTGCTTTCCGCCCGCGGTATTGCGCTCATTGCCGATGTGGGGCCGCGCACATGCGATTTGCTGGGCCTTGAGCGCATGGAGGACTTGCGTGATCTGGGACTGGAGTACCTGCGCTTGGATTATGGCTTTAGTGCCCAGCGGGTCGCGGAGCTGTCCGGTGTATTTCGCATTGTGGTCAATGCATCGACGGTGAGTTCTGATGAAATCGCATCGTGGCGTGAGGCCGGTGCCGATGTGACTCGTTTTGCCGCCTGCCACAATTTTTACCCCAAGCCTTATACCGGTTTAGCTCTTGAAGATGTTGCTCGGACGAATCTTCGTCTTGCGGCGCTTGGATTCGAAATCATGGCTTTTGTGCCGGGTGATGCTAACGTTCGCGGGCCGGTTTTCGAGGGACTGCCGACGGTCGAGGCGCAGCGCGGTCGCGCGTCAAAGGTTGCTCTCAATATGCTTGAGCTTGCACATGGCGCCGATTGCGACATTGTGTTGGTCGGCGACCCCGATCTATCCGATGCGGGCTGGGCGCAGTTTGCTCAAGTTTCCGCCGGATACGTGGACCTGCAATGCGAGCTTGAGCCCGGTTATGCCTATGTGCGCGGGCAGATTCATCACGACCGGCCCGACTCGAGCGTCCTCATCTTTAGGTCTCAGGAGTCACGTACGACGCTTAAGCCGGATTCCGTGCCGACGGATTCCGGAGCCGGCCTGCCGCGAAAGGCGGGGTCGATCGCTGTGAGCAATAGCGGATATGGGCGCTACGAAGGCGAGCTTGAGATTGCGCGGGTTGATCTTCCCGGTGACGAGCGCATGAACGTTGCGGGCCATATCACGCCCGAAGCAATGGAACTGCTGCCGTTTATCAAGCACGGATTCGGGGTACGGTTCGTTTAACGTGTGACCCGCGGGCTACAATTGGCCCATCATACGAAGGCGCCTCGTGTGGCGTGTGCCTGCGTTGGCCGATCTATATTCGGGGGATTCCCATGACCGTACTGTTTGTTGAATATCCCAAGTGCTCGACCTGTAAGAAGGCCAAGGCATGGCTGGACGAACATGGGGTAGAGTATATCGACCGCGATATCGTTTTGGACAACCCCACGGCCGATGAGCTTGCGACCTGGATTGCTCGTTCGGGGCTGCCGGTGCGGCGCTTCTTTAATTCGTCTGGCATGAAATATCGAGAGCTGGGCCTGAAGGCGCGTCTGGATGCGGGCATGACGGATCGGGAGTGCTATGAGCTGCTGGCGACCGACGGCATGCTGGTCAAGCGTCCGCTGCTGGTGGGCGACGACTTTGCGATTCCCGGCTTTAGGAAATCGGCTTGGGCCGAGGCGTTGCTGTAGCGGCTGCGGAAAGTGCGACCCGGAATTCGCTTCCAGAATGGGATGCACTTTCCCAAAGTGGCCGGTTGCGGAAAGCACGTCCCATTCTGAGCTTCGATTGCGGGACACGGTTTCCGGTTGAGGGCTCGACGGGAAAGTAGGGACCAGTTTGAGCTTGAAATCTGGGACGCACTTTCCGCCGGCGGGCCTGCCCCAGTCAGTCCGCCAGCTGTGCCCATTCGTGCGGATCGTAGACCTTTACGTGTTTGTTGGGCTTGCCGCTCCAGTACTCCTCGTCCATAAAGGGCAGATATGCCTGAACGCCGGGGCAGATAAAGGGAATCCGCTGCTGTTGCAGTCGCTCGCGCTGGCGCTGCTCCAGGTGCGCCTCGGATATGACGGTCGGCATACCGGACAACTCGACGAGGCTTGCCTGGATTCGCTTAAGGTCGGGGAGTCCCGCGTGCCATGACATCCGCATGATCAAAAAGGATGCACGGCGGTATTTTGCCTGCACCACAGTAATGGCGGGGCGTAACGTGGGGTGAATTTTGTCCCATTCGGGCCAAAGGTCGGCAGTGATCTCGAGGCCCAGGGTCTCCCATAGGTAATCAAGCTCTTCGTCCATGGTGCCTCGATATCTACGCGATCATTGATACTTCGATTGTGTTGCCTGGTGCTATCGTTTTCGCGGTAGAATCTGCCAACGGTTGACGGCTACCGCTCACGGCGTTTTGCCCTTCGTGTACAGCGGTTGGCTTCACAGGTCCTTCACGGGTTGGACTAAATTAGGCCAATTTGACTGAATTTCAAAAAAGTCAAAATTGGGGCTTGCGTCACGGCGAGACTTCCCGTATATTTCTTTCTTGCGCAAAGGCACAGCCGAGCGCAGCGATGCAGTCATTGGGATGTCGTCTAATGGCAGGACAGCGGATTCTGGTTCCGTCAATGGGGGTTCGACTCCCTCCATCCCAGCCATTGCATTTGCTACATATGGCCCGTTCGTCTAGCGGTTTAGGACGCCGCCCTCTCAAGGCGGAGATCACCAGTTCGAATCTGGTACGGGCTACCACAAAATGAACGCCCGGGCCTCGCAAGAGACCCGGGTTTTGTGTATTGACCGTATATGCGGCGTCTGCCGTGTTTCGCTCAGATCGAGGAGTAGCCATGGATCTGCCCATCAGCTTGCAAGACATCACGTATGCCGAGAACTATCTGGCGCAGGGCGACCTGGCCACGGCGACGCCGCTGTTGGAGCGTCTGGTTGAGCTCGCCGAGGAGTATATCGATGCCGAGTGCAAAACGGAGGAGAACCGCCAGTACTTTAGCTTCGATAGCAAGTTTGAGCGTCTGGCCTACCGCCGCGTGGAGAAGGATCCGCGCGAGCTCGTGCAGGTCGAGGTGCCGTTTGACCGCCTGTACTCTGACATGGCGTATGCCTACATTCGCCAGCAGGATTATGTGAGTGCTCGCAACGCCTTGATGCAGGCCGTGCGCTGGGACCCCATGAACTGCAACTACCGCCTGGATCTGGCCGAGCTGTTCCGGGCGCTCGAGGACAAGCAGGAGTGGGCATCGCTTTCGTTTTCGGTGCTAGAGCGTGCGAGCGACGGCAAGTGCGCTGCCCGCGCCTACGCCAACTTGGGCCAGTATTTCCTTGAGCCCGAGACCGAGAACGTCTCGGCGGCTGTGGGTTGCGCGCGTCTGGCGCTGCGCTTGGCCCCTGGCGACGCGCATACGACGCGCCTGCTCAACAAGATCCATACTGCCTATCCGGATGCCGCCGATGAGAGCGACGACCACGTGATGGGCGAGCTGAGTCTGCAAGGCGTGCCGACCTCGCCTTCGGCCGAGATTGCCATCTGCCTGATTATGTGCGCGACCGATGCTGCAAGCGACGGCGACAAGCAGGAGGCGACGCGTCTGACGGTGCGTGCTCGCGACTTGGTGGGCGAGGAGGCCTGCGCGGCGATTATCAAACTGGTGCGCGAGAGCGACGCCGAGCTCAATGCTGAGCGCAAGGCAAAGCGCGCAGGCGCCGACAAGGGAGCCGACGGCGTCAAGGAGGCCGGCGATGCCCAGTAAGCGCGAACGCAAGCTCATTTCCAAGAATCGTTCGGCGCATCACGAGTACTTTATCGACGAGACGTTCGAATGCGGCATTGAGTTGAGCGGTACCGAGGTCAAGTCGATTCGCGAGCGCGCCTGTCAGATCACTGACACCTTTGCGCTGATTCGCGGCGGCGAGTGCTGGCTGGTGGGCCTGCACATTCACCCTTACAGCCACGGTGGCGTGTGGAACCGTGACCCCGATCGCCGTCGCCGTCTGCTGCTGCATCGCAAGGAGATTGATTTTCTTGACGGCAAACTGCGCAACCGCGGCTATGCGCTGGTGCCGTTGGAGCTCTACTTTAATACCGATGGTCGCGTAAAGTTGCTGTTGGGCCTGGGCCGCGGCAAAAAGCTCTACGACAAGCGCGAGGATATGGCCAAGCGCGATGTTCAGCGCGAGATTGACCGCGCCCTCAAGGAGCGCAACCGCTAGGCGCTCTGTATAAGTTGCGGTGGAATACGGACTGTTTTGCCTGTTTGAGGGGCTATTCAGTCCCTATTTCACCGCAACTGCGGGCGTCTCATCTCCCTTACTGTTCTGACACATATGTCTCAAAGGCGGCGTCCGTTATGGGCGTCGCCTTTTTTGTGGGTACATACATCCATGAGGATCAATGCCGGGTTAAAGGAGTGATCGATATGGACAAAACTGCGTTCTTTACGATGCCGAGCGGTCTGTATGTGGTGAGTGCCGCGGCCGACGGGATGCGTGCTGGCTGCGTCATCAACACGGCGGTGCAGGTGACGTCCGCGCCGCCGCGCATCTCGGTTGCCGTGAATAAGGAAAATGTCACGTCTGGCGTTATCTCGTCTGCCAAGGCCTTTGCGCTGACCGTGATCGATCAGACGGCCGATATGCTCTACATTGGCAACTTTGGGTTTCGCACCAGCAGCGATTATGACAAGTTTGCCAAATACGAGACCCGCGAGACGGCTCTGGGCATGCCCTATGTGCCCGAACACGCGGCGGCCTTGTTTAGCTGCCGTTTAATTGACACTGTTGACGTGGGCACACACCTGCTTTTTATTGGCGAGGTCGAAGATGCCGAGCGTCTGAGTGGCGAGACTCCGTTGGCCTATGACTACTACCACAAGGTGCTGAAGGGCAAGACGCCGCCCAAGGCCTCTTCGTACCAAGGGTAGAAATGCTGTAAAACTACTTGCATTATATTATTGAGAATATATACTAATAAGCAAGTACACCAGCAGTCACGTTCGAGAGGAGAACATCATGGCTGAGGAAAAGAAGACGTACAAGTTCGTGTGCACCGTTTGCGGTTATGAGGTTGAGGTCGACACGCCCGAGCTGCCCGAGGACTACGTGTGCCCGGTCTGTGGCGTCGGCCCCGATGAGTTTGAGCTCGTCGAGGAGTAGCTCGTAGACACACGACTTGCAGCAACACATAGCTCTGTCCAAGGGTCTCGGTCGGATATTCCGGCCGGGACCCTTTTCCTCCGTCCCCAAGGGATTACGGCTGCTGTTGGCCGATCATGACTGTCGTGAGTCCGGCCGACCTTTTGTCTTAATCTGTAACATCTAACGGCTCAAAACGGGTCTTCCTGTTACAGATTGAGACGTTTGCCTGGGCAGGTGCCCCGCCCCATTACATCCCTGTCAACAACACGACATCGAGAATCGTCACGATGGCACCGATCCCTACGAGCAGCGCGTTGAGCGGGCGCGAGTTGGCGTATTTGCCCATAACGCGGGGCGAACTGGTGAGCCGTATGAGCACAAAGACCGTAATCGGCAACTGAAGCGACAGCAGCGCCTGACTCCAGATGAGACCCTCAAAAGGATTCGGGACGATCAGGCACGCCGCTACTGCGCCGGCGAAACAGGCCGCCACCCCGATCGAGGAATGTCGGTCGTGGATGTCGTATTCCTCGTCGAACATGCCCGCGGTGATGGTGCCCGCCGCCATGCCCGCCGTCACGCTGCTCGATAGGCCCGCAAACAGCAGCGCCACCGCAAAGATGGTCGAGCTCGCCGGGCCCAAGATGGGGGAGAGCGTGGCTGCTGCGACGGCGAGGTCGTCTACGACAATGCCGTGCGCAAAGAAGGTCGTTGCGGCCAGGATGACCATTGCCGAGTTGATTGCCCAACCCACGCCCATCGAGAAGAGCGTGTCAAAGAGCTCGTAGCGCAGACGCTCTTCGATAACCTGCTCGCCTTGGCCTTCGAAGTGCATGGATTGGATGACCTCGGAGTGTAGAAAGAGGTTGTGTGGCATAACGACCGCACCCAGGACACTCACGATAATCGCGGCCGAGCCGGTGGGCATACTAGGCGTGATCCAGCTTGCGGCGGCTTGCGGCCAGTCGACCTTGACCAGCGCAAGCTCGGCCAAAAACGAGAGTCCTACCACGCCTACGAAGGCAATGATCCATCGCTCGGCGCGCTTGTAGGAGCTCGTCATGAGCATCGCCATCGATACTGCCGCCACGATGACGCAGCCCGCACGCACGGGCAGCCCAAAGAGCATTTGAAGGGCAATCGCACCACCCAGGACCTCGGCCATGGCGGTGGCGATGGTCGCGAGATAGGCGCTGCCGAGCACCGCGCGTCCCACGATGCGGGGGAGGTAGCGTGTCGTGGCCTCGGCAAGACAGGCGCCCGTGGCGATACCCAGGTGTGCCGCGTTGTGCTGCAGCGCAATGAGCATAATCGTGGACAGCGTGACGATCCACAGCAGCGCGTAGCCAAACTGCGAGCCGGCGGCCATATTGGAGGCCCAGTTGCCCGGGTCGATAAAGCCGACGGTCACGAGCAGCCCGGGGCCGATATGCCGCGCAATGTCTAGGCCTCCGTGACCACCGGTGCGTCGGGAGCCAAAGTGATGTTTGAGATGGTTGAGCATGGTGCGCTCCTGCGTGCCGTTTGTTTGACGCCGTAAAGAATACCCGTTTTAGGCTTAAAAGTTAACCAAGACTAACAAGATTGTTGTATTTGAATAGGATGGTGAAAGGGGGCTGCCGAAATGTTTTGATCTGTAACAACTGGGGATGGAAATTGGGTCTAGGTGTTACAGATCGAGACAGGAAGAAATGGTCCTATGGAATATCTCGATCTGTAACAGCTGACCGCCAAAACCGGTCCTTCGTGTTACAGATTGAGACATTCGGAACCGTCTCTCAAAAACATCTCAATCTGTAACATCTAGGCGCCAAAATCGGCTCCTCCTGTTACAGATTGAGATGCTTGAAGCGGTGAGCTTACGGGCCGAACCTGGGGCCCTTGTTGTCACCCTTGAGGTCGGCGGTGTCCACTCGTGGGGCGCGCGTTACGCGATTGTTTCGAAACGGGTGGGAAACACAACGGGCCGGCGATGCTCCTAGTATGCCTATTCAACTGACTGTCAAAATATCTAGGGGAGGATCGCGATGCAGGCAGATTTCGCTCAGCAGCAGGGCCTTTATCGCCCCGAATTCGACCACGATGCATGTGGCATCGGCGCGCTTGCCGATATCAACGGTGAGCTCCATCACCAGATTCTGGAC
>CABSNX010000011.1 GCA_902479205.1 uncultured Collinsella sp.
GAGATACTGATCGGTCTCGTGGGCTCGGAGATGTGTATAAGAGACAGGTTATTCCCGTTGGGGGGACGTGCTGGCACAGTCGCACGTCTCGAGTGGTCCGGCCATGGCAGACGTACTCGACAAGCTCACGTCACTCGAAATCGTCCAAAAGCGCGCACCCATCAACGACCCTACGAACAAGCGCAAGTCTGGCTACTTTGTAGTGGACCCACTTTCGCTCTTTTACTATCGCTACGTTTTCCGCAATGCCTCTGCGCGTCAGCTGCTCGACCCGGAAGTCTTCTATGATCGTCACGTCTCCCAAGACTTCGAGGAAAACTACGTTCCACATATGTTCGAGGAGATCTGCCGTCAATACCTCGTGCGGCAAAACAGGACCGGCAAGATCGAACCAGCTTTCGACGCCATTGGCAAGTACTGGTACGACGATCCCGCAAACAAAGCGAGCGGCGAATTCGATGTGGTAACGCAAGACCCCGAGGGCTACGCATTCTACGAAGCAAAGTTCCGCAAATCCCCCATCACGCAAAAAATGGTCGACGAGGAAATCGCCCAAGTTGAGGCAACGGGGCTCAAGTGCCATCGCTACGGATTCTTTTCCCGTTCGGGCTTCGAAGCTGACGGAAGCGATCGAACCGTCTTCATCGACTTGCCGCAGATGTTTGAATAGGACAGGCTCCTCCCGCATCCCGAGCATTCATTATCTAACCGAACGATTGTTCGATGGATTTCGTGTTGGTTGGAATCGCCTATGGGCTGGGCTATGCTACCTTGACTATCTATATGACTTAAACGCAGCAAAGGAGCACCGAAAGAGCGAGTATGGCAAAAAACACCGCAAACTATGGTAACGACAGTATCCGCCAGCTCAAGGACGAGGAGCGCGTACGTCTGCGCCCCGCCGTTATCTTTGGCTCGGACGGACTCGACGGCTGCGCGCATGCCGCCTTCGAGATCCTGTCCAACGCCGTTGACGAGGCGCGCCAGGGCTATGGCAAGCTCATCACCCTTACCGCCTTTCGCGATGGCTCCATTCAGGTAGAGGACAACGGTCGCGGCTGCCCGCTCGACTGGAACCCTTCCGAGAAGCGCTTTAACTGGGAGCTCGTCTTTTGCGAGCTCTACGCCGGCGGCAAGTACAACAACAACCAGGGCGGCGACTACGACTTCTCGCTCGGTACCAACGGCTTGGGCTCGTGCGCGACCCAGTACGCCTCCGAGTACATGGACGTCACGGTTTGGCGCGATGGCAACAAGTACTCTCTGCACTTTAAAAAGGGCAAGGTCGTCGGCGCCAAAAAGAAGGCACTCGAGATTGAGCCCAGTGACGAGGACCGCACCGGCACCACCATCAAATGGCGCCCCGATCTTGAGGTCTTTACCTCCATCAGCATCCCCCACGATTGGTATCGCGAGACCATGCGCCGCCAGGCCGTGGTCAACGCCAACGTGACCTTCCGTCTGCGCATCGAGGGCGACGACGGCGAGTTTTCCGAAGAGGATTTTTGCTATCCCAAGGGCATCGAGGACTACGTGCTCGAAAAGGTCGGTACCGACTATCTCACCGAGCCCTTCTTTATCGAGGCTGACCGTCGCGGTCGCGATCGCGAGGACCTGCCCGATTACAACGTCAAGATCACCGCGTGCATGTGCTTCTCGCGCACCTTCACGATGCAGGAGTACTACCACAACTCATCGTGGCTCGAGAACGGCGGTTCGCCCGAGAAGGCCGCCCGTAGCGCTCTGACCAGCGCCATCGATGCTTACATTAAGCAACAGGGCAAGTACAACAAAAACGAGAGCGGCATTAAATGGCAAGACGTCCAGGACTGCCTGGTACTGGTGACCAACTGCTTCTCCACCCAGACGTCCTACGAGAATCAGACCAAGAAGGCCATCAACAACCGCTTTATCCAGCAGGCCATGACGGCCTTCTTTAAGGAGCGCCTCTCGACCTACTTGATCGAGAACAAGGACGCCGCCAACAAGATCATGGAGCAGGTGCTCATCAACAAGCGCTCGCGCGAGAACGCCGAGAAGACGCGTCAGAGCATCAAGACCAACCTGCAGCAGAAGACCGACATGGCCAACCGCGTGCAGAAATTCATCGACTGCCGCTCCAAGGACAAGAGCCGCCGCGAGATCTACATCGTAGAGGGCGACTCGGCAGCAGGCGCCATTCGCACCTCGCGCGATGCCGAGTTCCAGGGCGTTATGCCCGTCCGCGGCAAGATCCTCAACTGCCTAAAGGAGGACTACCCGCGCATCTTTAAGTCCGACATCATCATGGACCTCATGCGTGTGCTGGGCTGCGGCGTGGAGATCAAGGACAAGCGCATCAAGAACCTCGGCGCCTTTGACCTGGACAACCTCAACTGGAACAAGGTCATCATCTGTACGGACGCCGACGTCGACGGTTACCACATCCGCACGCTCGTGCTCACCATGCTCTATCGACTGGTGCCCACGCTTATCGACGAGGGCTACGTCTATATCGCCGAGTCGCCGCTCTACGAGATCAACTGCAAAGAGAAGACCTACTTTGCCTACACCGAGCTCGAGAAGAACGGCATCCTCAAGGAGATCGGCGACCAGAAGTGTTCCATCAACCGCTCTAAGGGTCTTGGTGAGAACGACCCGGACATGATGTGGCTCACTACCATGAACCCCGAGACGCGCCGCCTGATCAAGGTGGAACCCGAGGACGTCACCAAGATGGAGACCATGTTCAACCTGTTGCTGGGCAATGACGAGGCAGGCCGCAAGCGCCACATCTCCGAGCACGGCAAGGAATACCTGGACCAGCTGGACCTGCAGTAACAGCAAATCGATAACGACGGCCCATAAGAAGTTCAAGAGGAAATCGTGGCAAAGAAGAAGACGAAGAACCAGCCAAAGAAAAAGCAGGTCAACGCCGAGAACGTTATCGGCCTGCACTCAGAGGTCACCGACCAGCCGATCACGCAGACGCTCGAGGTCAACTACATGCCCTACGCCATGAGCGTCAACGTCTCGCGTGCGTTCCCCGAGATTGACGGCTTTAAGCCCTCGCACCGCAAACTGCTCTACACCATGTACAAGATGGGTCTGCTCAAGGGCGAGCGCCAGAAGAGCGCCAACATCGTGGGCCAGACCATGAAGCTCAACCCGCACGGCGACGCCGCGATCTACGAGACGATGGTGCGCCTGGCCACCGGCAACGAGGCGCTGCTCGCGCCGTTCGTTGAGTCGAAGGGCAACTTTGGCAAGTACTATTCGGGCGACCTGAGCTACGCCGCCTCGCGTTATACCGAAGCCAAGCTCTCCCCCATCAGCGCCGAGATCTTCAAGGACATCGACAAGGACCCGGTCGACTTCGTCGACAGCTACGACGGCGCCATGAAGGAGCCGCGCCTGCTGCCCACAACGTTCCCTAACATCCTTGTCTCGGCCAATAAGGGCATCGGCGTCGCCATGGCGTCCGACATCTGTGGTTTCAACCTCAACGAGGTCTGTACTGCCACGATGCATTACCTCAAGGATCCCGACTGCGACCTGCTCGAGTACATGCCCATGCCCGACTTCTCGACCGGCGGCGAGATCATCTACCGCCGCGAGGAGATGGAAAAGATTATCGAGACCGGTCTTGGCAGCTTCCAAATCCGCTCCCGTTGGCGCTGGATTCCCGAAGAGCGCATTATCGAGGTCTACGAGATCCCCTACACCACCAAGACCGATGTCATCATCGAGCGCATCGTCAAGCTCTCCAAAGAGGGCAAGGTCAAGGAGATTGCTGATATCCGCGACGAAACCGACCTCTCGGGTTTGCGCATCGCCATCGACCTTAAGCGCGGTGTCGACCCCGACAAGCTCATGGCCAAGCTCTATCGCACGACCACGCTGCAGGATTCGTTCTCGTGCAACTTCAACGTGCTGGTCGATGGTTACCCTCGCGTTATGGGCGTGCGCCAGATTCTGCACGAGTGGGTCAAGTGGCGTATTGAGTCCACGCGTCGCCGCATTAACTTTGACCTGGGCAAAAAGTCCGAGCGCCTGCACCTGCTGCACGGCCTCGAGGCGATCTTGCTCGACATCGACAAGGCCATCGCCATCATCCGCGGCACCAAGCTCGAAGCCGAGGTCGTGCCCAACCTTATGAAGGGTTTCGACATCGACGAGACCCAGGCCGAGTTTGTTGCCGAGCTTAAGCTCCGCAACATCAACGAGGAGTACATCCTCAACCGCACCAAGGACATTGCCAAGCTTGAGGGCGAGATTGCCGAGCTTGAGGAGATCCTTTCCAGCGAGGAGAACATCAAGAAGGTCATCAGCGACGAGCTGGCCGCGGTCAACAAGAAGTACGTGATGCCGCGCCGCACGGGCAGGATTGAGCCCCACGAGGTTATCGAGGTAAGCTTGGAGCCCGAGGTCGAGGAGTACCCGGTTACCATCATGCTCTCGCGCGATGGCTATCTTAAGAAGATGACGGACCGCGTGCTCAAGAAGGCGACCACGCTCAAGTACAAGGACGGCGACAAACCCTTTATCGAGTTCCCGTCCTCCAATACGCACGAGCTGCTCGTGTTTACCAACAAGAGCCAGGTGTATAAGTGCAAAGTCGCGGCGTTTGAGGATACCAAGTCGGCACAGCTGGGCTCGTACCTGCCGACCGATCTCGAGATGGAACCCGACGAGAGCGTCATCTGGGTCATCGACCCCGAGGATTACAAGGCCGACGTGCTGTTTGTCTTTGAGAACGGCCGCGTGGTGCGCGTCGCGCTTTCTGGATACGTCACCAAGACCAACCGCAAGCGCCTCAAGAACGCCATTTACGGTGGCAGCAAGCTGCTGTATGCCCAGGTACTCAAGGAAGATCGCGACATCGCGCTGGTCTCGAGCGACTATCGTTTGATGAACTTCAACACGTCGCTGCTCAAGACCAAGACGACCACCAACACGCAGGGCGTCCAGGCCTTTACCGCCAAGAAGGGCCGCTCGGTCACCACCATCGGCACGACCGAGGAAATCCTTGGCGCCGGCGTCTCGGCCGAGAAGTTCACCGCGCAGAGCCTCCCCTCAGCCGGTGCCCTCATGAAGGAAAACGACATGCCGAGTCTGTTTGACTAGGACGACGGCAACGAGATCGTTAGATACTTCGCAAAGCGACGAGGCCCGGAACGCAACGGCGTTGCGCCCGGGACTCGTCGTTTTTCTTCTCAACTATTTTTTAACGCAGATAAATTGATTTCTGCTTATTTTTCTGCGTAAAAAATGTCAGCGCCACTGCTTCGATGCCCTTTGGTCAGTCGTTAGCAAAACTTGCAAAAGTTAGCAAAACTTGCAAATATTAGCAAAACTTGCAAAGGAGCTACCATGGAGTACAGCAAGAACCCCTTTACCCCGACGTTCGGAAGCGTCCCTCCCTTTCTAGCGGGTCGCGAGCATATCCTGCGTGACATCAACCGTGGCTTTATCAACGGCCCGGGAGATCCCAACCTGTCAACCATTTTTACTGGCGCAAGGGGAACGGGCAAGACGGCGCTTCTCTCGCTCCTTTCAGAAACGGCGCTTGAACACGGCTGGATCGCAGCAAATGTCTCCGCCATGCCAGGCATGCTCGAAGATATTATAGAGCGAACCAAAGAAGCCGCAGATAGCTACCTCTCACAGCCTCACGCGCGCATAAACGGTGTTCAAATTGGCCCAGTGGGCGTCGATTGGACATATGCTCAAGAGGCTCAGGGCAACTGGCGCACGCGCATGAATGGCATCTTTAAGCAACTCGAAAAACATGACATCGGACTTCTCATCACCATCGATGAAGTCACCGTCGATCTTGATGAAATGCTCCAATTTGCCTCTGTTTACCAGCACTTTGTGCGCGAAGGTAAAAAAGTCGCCCTACTCATGGCAGGACTACCCTACAAAGTATCGGCACTGCTACGCAACGATTCCGTCTCGTTCCTCAGACGTTCCCAATATCATCAATTAGGACGAATCACTGACGTTGAAATTGCAAACGCATTCCGCAAAACCGTTGAGGCCGGAGGCCGCTCAATCACAGCAGAAGCGCTCGAGGATGCTGTGAAGGCCGTCGACGGATTCCCCTACATGATGCAGCTCGTCGGATATCGCACTTGGGATGTTTCGGAGAGCTCGCCCAAAATCAGCGCATCTGATGTCCAACAGGGTTCTCTGCTTGCCCGCATGGAACTGCGCGATCGCATTCTCGAAACGACCTATCGGGAGCTTTCCGATAAAGACATTGAGTTTTTGCTCGCGATGCTGCCCGATTCTGGCCCCAGCAGGGTCTCGGAGATAGCCAAACGCATGGGCGTCGCCAGCAACTACGCAAGCCAATACAAACGCCGCCTCCTGGAGGACGGCGTCATTGGAGAGCGCGGGCGTGGTCTCGTTGACTTTGACATTCCCGCGTTCAGGGAATTCTTGAACGAGAAGGCGTTTTAGCACGCCGGAATTGTCCGCGGAAGCATCAACGCATGGCAATCAGCATTCCTCTTGATAAGGATTGCAAGCATTTCCACCAACACCGATTGCCATGCACTCTTCTTGCCTTAAGAGAGCTTGCGAGCGAGCTCTCGCACCTCTTCCAACTTGGGCGAGGAGGCCATGCTGTCGCGCTCGGTCATACCGCTGATGGTGACAATGCCCTGGTCCTCCCACTTGCAGTACGCGCATGTGGACTTGTACATAGCAATCGCCGCATCATAGACGCCCTCGCTGTGGCTATCGAGCAAAAGGGCCGTCTTGGTGAACGGGAAGCCCGTAGCACCGAAAGCGTACAGGCGGTCGATGGCGGCCTTCTCCTGCGCAGTGATATCAAACCAGTAGATGGGCGAAGCGAAGACAACCATATCGGCGCCTTTCAGCGACTCGATCACGTCGGCCATGTCATCCTTCTGCACGCAGGCGCCCTCATGGGTAAAGCAGTACTGGCATCCCAGACAACCAGCGATCTTCTTGCTGGCAACGCGGATGACCTCGACTGTGTGGCCGGTCTCGCGCGCGGTCTCGGCAAACGCCTCGGCCATGGTGTCGGTATTGGCGCCCTTGCGCGGGCTACCACTCAATACAACGATATTCATAGGAATCTCCCTCCTTCATGCCGCAGGCGCGCGGCACACATTTCGTTGTAACCAAAACGGATGGAGCTATTCAGTCGTCTGTAGAAGACATCTCTGTTCGTGTTCTCTAGACGCAATCTCATTGCCTAATAACTCCTCGACTGTCTTGATTGTCTCTCCGAGAATTGAACAGCAAATCGTTGGCCGCAGAGTGTCGACTGTGGGAAAATAAACTAGAGCCTTCTCCTGCTCGCATGAGCGTTCGCGTGTATGAGCCTGGCCGAATCGGGCAAGCGCAATATAGATCCACGGAAACCAGCCTACGAACAAGGAGCGTCTTATGTATGGACAGCATGTTGCACCGCAGACCCATAACAAACGGACTGGCCTGTCTATCCGCGACGTCAAGCGTCATGCAGACGCCAGAATCGCCGCCTTCGGAGTAAGCATTCTTGTGGCAGGACTGCTTTTGCTACCCTGCGCAGCACTGGCGACAGAAATGCCCGAAACCGATGTCGCAGCACCCATTACCTGCAACGAAGCCAACGCGGAAGGCAACTTCACAGCTACCGCCGTTGTCGACCATAACTATGACCTGGAGCTCCCTCCTGCCTTCATGTTGGTCCAGAATGAGGCGTTTGTATACGATTTTCCCGACAAACCCGAGGACTTCATCTACGGGCTTAACGACACCGTCCATCTCTTCAAGATCGACACCGATACCGAAAGCCTTATAAAAACCGAGAACCCCAAAGAGGCCAGCGTCTCTATTGCCCTGACCATGATTGACAATCACGTTAGAGCAACCGTGGTCTTTACAGGCAGTTACGCCGACGACCAAATCCCTTACAGGCTGGACCTCAACAGCTCAACCTACCTTGGCACACACGTTGACCGTGACTTCGACAGCGGGCAGGGGATTATGCACGAAACGCGGCACGATTACTACATCCGTTACGTCTTCGACAGTGACGTGCACTTGATTGCAACCGACGTGACCGATCCCGAGCCCAGCCCTGACGTTAAGCCGAACCCAGAGGTTAAACCCGAACCGGAAACCAAGCCCGAGCCCACACCGCAGCCCAAGGCAGAAAAGCCCGCGGCAAATCCCGTTTCCACCAAGGCAGTAGCGGCGGTTAAACCAGCCGGGACCACCCTACCCGCGACAGGCGACAACGGTGCGACGGCAGTCGCCCTGAGTGTTGCCGGTGGTGTAGTTGTGGCAGTTGGCATTTCCGCAACAAGGCGTCGCAACCGCTAGTCAGCATTTCGTACCTCGCAGACAAAGCTCTATCCCCGCTCCGATGAGCTTTACTCACCGAGAAGATTCTTCCCCACGGAAATGAGTTTCTTTCCAACGGCCGCCTTCACGCCAATCATTACAACCACGTGGGCAGTGCGGGCTTCGAGATCCGCAGCGAGGATGTCCCCCGATGCCCGCACTGCGGCTGGCAGCTTGTGCCGTGGGTGCGAGACGACACGTTTTTGCTGGGCACGGTATGGCGCGAGAGTCTCGAACGATACGAGCGTTTCATGCGCGAGCGCGGAGCTGGCCGCGTGCTGTTGCTGGAGCTCGGCGTGGGCGAGATGACCCCCGGCATCATCACGCTCCCGTTCTGGAGCATGACCGCAAAGCTGCCGGATGCGCACCTGCTGAGCGTAAACATCTCGGGCGACTCGGCCCCGTTGCAGCTCGGAAACAAGGCGGAGGCGATCCAGGCAGACTTGGGTGCCTTGCTCTCGGCGGCGCGGGCCGACGACTAGTAGCGTGGCGAGGCGTCTTGCCGCAAACCGTCCTCGCTAAATGCATGACCGTTAATAAGTAAAAAGCAAGGTGCGTCTTATTTCAAATACTCCTCAAAGAACGCTTTCAGCTTTCCAAACGGAATGACGTCCATCTGATCGTAGAGGTCGGTGTGACTGGCACCGGGGATAATGAGCAATTCCTTGTTGTCTCCCGTCAGCTTGCTGTACGCGGTTTCGCTGAAATAGCGGGAGTGCGCCTTCTCGCCATGCACCAGCAGCACGGCGGAGCGGATCTCGCCGGCGTACTGCAAGATCGGCATATTCAAAAACGACAGCGAAGACGTCACATTCCACCCGCCATTGGAGCCCAGGCTGCGGGGATGGTAGCCTCGCGGAGTCTTGTAGTAGGCGTAATAGTCCGCCACAAACTGCGGCGCGTCATCGGGCAGCTGGTCGACCACGCCGCCCGCCAGCGCGTAGCTGTCATTTTTATAGTCCTCGGTGCGCTGCGCGTTCAGCGCTTTCCGCTTTTCGAAGCGCGCCTGCTCGGAATCCTCGGCGTCAAAGTAGCCGTTTGCGGTCACGCGGGTCATATCGTACATGGTCATAGCCGCGGTAGCTTTGATACGGGTGTCGATGGCTGCGGCATTGATTGCCATGCCGCCCCAACCGCAGATGCCGATGATACCGATGCGCTCCGGGTCAACGCTATTCTGCACAGAGAGGAAATCCACCGCTGCGCAGAAATCCTCGGTGTTGATGTCCGGCGATGCCACATAGCGGGGCGCACCGCCGCTCTCGCCGGTATAGGATGGGTCGAAGGCAATCGCGAAAAAGCCCAGCTCCGCCATTTTCTGCGCATAAAGGCCGGACGTTTGCTCCTTCACCGCGCCAAACGGACCGCTGACGGCGATGGCAGGCAGCTTGCCCTCCACGTTCTTTGGCACGTAGACGTCGGCCGCCAGCGTGATGCCGTATCGGTTGTGAAAAGTCGCCTTGCTGTGCTCAACCTTGTCACTTTTGGGGAACACCTTGTCCCATTCCTGCGTCAGTTTCAACTGCTCCATGCCTAAGCCTCCTTGTCGGTCGCTTTAAGGTATTGCTCGTCGACCACGGGCTCCAACCACTCGTTGCAGGCCTCCTCGCCCGGAACCTCCACCGCGAGATGGGAGAACCAGCTGTCGGGCGCCGCACCGTGCCAGTGCTTTACGCCCGCGGGAATATTTACTACATCGCCAGGGCACAGTTCCTGTGCCGGTTTGCCCCATTCCTGGTAAAGCCCTCGGCCAGCCACGCAGACGAGGATCTGTCCGCCACCGCTTTTGGCGTGATGGATGTGCCAGTTGTTGCGGCAGCCGAGCTCGAACGTCACGTTGTAGACGCCGACCTGCTCGGTGGAAAGGGGCGCGAGGTAGCTTTGCCCAATAAAGTACTTCGCAAATGCGTCGTTGGGGGCACCGATGGGAAAGGCCATCTCGCTTTGGTGTCGGGCCTTTGCGTCGGCGCCGTCGTCCTCGTCCGCCCAGACCTCCTTCGCCATGCGAAAGGCCGCCCACGCCTTGGGCCATCCCGCATAAAACGCCGCATGCGTAAGGATTTCCGCCATCTCAGCCTTGGTCACCCCGTTGTTCTTTGCGGACATCAGATGATATTTAAACGAAGAGTCCGTCAGTCCCTGCGCCATCAGGGCCACAACCGTCACCACGCTGCGGTCTCGAAGGGAAAGCCCGTCTTCTCGGCTCCACACCTCGCCGAACAGCACATCGTCGTTGAGCTGTGCGAATTTGGGAGCGAAGTCCCCCAGGACGTCTCTGCCCGCCGTCTGTTTAATTGCCATGATCGATTTCCTCCTATCGATGGTTCTGGACACGAATCTGTCTCCGCGCAGCTAAGCCGCGCCTAGATTTCCATGCCCATTCGTTGCGCCTGTTCCAGAGCGGGATGCCCGGCGATTTCGCCCACGTCGTTCACGCCGCCGGCAAAAACCGTTCCGGCAAGCGTGCAGCGGGGGAAGCAGTCAACCCATCCCTGCACGGCCTTTTTCGCGCCGTCGAAGGTCGAGCGTCCACTCTCCGCCGCCGTTACCAATAGATACGCCTCGGTGAATGAGTAATCGGAGCCGAAAAGCGGGTTAGCGCGGTCCAGCATGGTCTTGAGCTGGCCGCAGACGCTGTAGTAGTAGACAGGCGTTGCAAACACCAACACATCCGCATCGTGCATCTTGGCGGCAATTTCCACGGCATCGTCTTGGATGACGCAGTGCCCCAGCTTTAGGCAGGCAAGGCACCCCTTGCAGAAGCCGAGTTGCTTTTCGCGCAGGCGCACGGTCTCCACGCTGTGCCCCGCCCCCCGCGCTCCTTTGGCGAAAGCATCCGCCAACGTCTCGGAATTGCCATTCTTTCGAGGGCTTGAAGAGATTATCAAAACCGTTTTGCTCATTACGGAATACCCCTTGCACTCCTTATATATATTGACGAAAATAAAGGTAATACCTAAACCTGACTTTAGGTCAAGGAGTGAATTCGAGATTTATCCGGAGGGACCATGTACACAATCGGACAGGTGGCGGAGATGTTTGGTCTGCCCGTTTCCACGCTGCGTTATTACGACAAGCAGGGATTGTTTCCGGAATTGGAGCGGACGTCCGGCATTCGCCGATTCGGCGATGCAGAACTCGAGGCGCTTCGGGTCATCGAATGCCTGAAGAAGGCTGGAATGGAGATTAAGGACATCCGACTGTTCATGGAATGGTGCGCGGAGGGCCCATCGACATATCCCAAGCGCAAGGCCATGTTCGAGGAGCGAAGGGCCCACATGGAGTCGGAGATCGCAAACATGAACCGTGCGCTGGATATGTTGAAGTTCAAATGCTGGTACTACGAGCAGGCAATCCAAGATGGCAACGAGGATAGGGTGAAGGCGCTAATTCCCGACAATTTGCCGGAAGAAATCAAAGATACCTACGATAACGCCCACGCTCGATAATGCCGACCGATCTCAAGGGAATTCGGTGAGGAGTCCTCTTCGGTTAGTGATGTACTTCTTTCCCTTGATGTCGTAGCGCTTCGCCTCATAGAAGACGAAGGCGTCGCGGAGATAGGAGATATAGTGCCCGACGGTGACGTGGTTGGCGGGAACTCTGCTGTCATCGAACACGCTGGCGATGTTGTTGGGCGAGTTGAGGTTGCCGGAGTTGTCCATCATGTACTCGGCTAGCCTCTCCAACACGGTGGAGTCGGTACGTATTGCGGTCTACCCAAGCCATAATCCACTCCTTCTCTGTTTCGAAACTCGATTATTTCTAAAGTTTCGAAACCGAGAAGGCAATGTGCACAAGGATGCATCGAGGAGCGAATCCCAGTAGCGCCATGCCAGCAGCGATGCCGGGCGCATTCGCACGTGCTACAATCCAACCACCAGAGATGAAAACACAGTCCCCGTCGGGTAGTCGTGGGCGTGCGCTAGTCCGCATCAGTAACCTGCCTCCTTGGTTGTCCCTTCTCTGCATGGTCATCTACATAAAGGAGGAACCAACCATGCAGATCAGCGTGTCGTCCACCCTGACCGTATATCACGACGGTCAATTCTGGGTCGGGCTGGCGGAGCACGTCGAGGGCGGAAGGTATGGCGTCGCCCGCATCGTCTTCGGCGCGGAGCCGTCCGATGAGGAGATCCTGCGATTCGTTGTCAGCAAATGGGCGAAGCTCTCGTTCTTCGGTCACGATTCGACCGAGGCGAGCAAGCCCGCGAAGAACCCCAAGCGACGCGCTCGCGAGGCGGCGAAAGCACTTAAGCAGCCGGCGATGAGCACCAAGGCGCAGCAGGCGCTCTCGAATCAGCGGGAGACGATGAAGCGGGAATCGACTCACGTAAGAAGCCAACGCCGCGCGGAAGAGGCTAATGCGCGCTACGAACAGCGAAAGTTGAAGCGCAAGCAGAAACATCGCGGGCATTGATCGCTATTTGCAGCAAGGCAAACCATATACAGCAGCGGCGCCAGTTCCACTTGAAGCCGACGCCGCGTAGACGCTGATGGTGACGGCTATGCACGGGCACGGGCGCGCCACCGCACTTCACAGCTTGTTTCTCAAGTATTTAGGACGCACACGCGGCGTTCAAAAATGCGGAGCGGTTCCGCATGGCTCGAGACTGAGCCGAGGTGCCCTACTTCTCGCCCTCCAGCAGCCCCACGATGCGGTTGATGTCGACGGCAAAGCGAGGCCTTCCCTCGCGCTCGTAGCGGTCGAGGTATGCCTGGCACTCGGAGACAATGCGCTTGGTGTTGCCATCGATGATGCGCTGGAGCGTCTCGTAGTAGGCCGAGCCCTCGGTCCTGAAGCGGCGTTGATAGGCCTTGGTTATGGGGAACATCTTGATGTAGTGGATGCCGTGGCGGCAGCCGGGGCGCGTCGTGGGGCGGGGTGGCAACGCAAAGTACTGGTCTTTGGGCACGTTAGGGGCGATGTTGGAACGCAGCGGCACGGCGAAGTCCCTGCGCTTCCCGCGGAAACGCAGCCTCACCACCACGATGCAGGGGCGATTGTGCTTAAGCATGAGCTCGCGGTCGCCATCGACGAGGTCGAAGAAATCCTGGGGATGGATACGATCTTCATCGGTTACGCCCCCTTCATACGAAGCGGGGCCCACATCGCTGCAGGCCCCTACAGGTGGGCGATATTCTACGCCTTGCGGCACCCCGTCGCCCACGGAGGTTAAACGTACACGTAAGCCGTACTCTGAAAGCCGCGGCTTCCGGCAAGTAGTTTATACCACGAAAGGTCGCTTTCGATGCGCCTAGCTCGCAAAATAACACTCGCTGGGCCGTCACCCCTGATCTTCTCGACCGTCTCCTCCGGGTACTTATTGCGTGCCACGGGCACCTCCGTCCTTATTATCGCGATAAACATACCATGAGTGGCGTACGGGTCGAGAAGGGCTGGCGCCAAAAGAGCCCAACGGCCGTTACAGCTTCGTTAGAAACGCGCCCCACCATGGATGGTGAACCCGAAAGGTAAGGCGCGCGGGCACGGCGACTCGGCCCGCGCGCCCGGAAGAGAAAGGACGAACCCATGGGTTACATGCTCGAGACGCGCGGGCTCACCAAGCGCTTCGGCCGCGGCGACCAGGCGCAGGATGCTGTGGCCGACGTGAGCCTTCATATCCGCGAGGGCGAGGTGTACGGGCTGCTCGGCCCCAACGGCGCCGGCAAGTCGACAACGCTCAAGATGATCTGCGGGATGCTGCGGCCGACGGCCGGGGAGATCCTCTTTGCCGGGCACGCCTGGCGCCGCGAGGACCTCTACGCAATCGGCAGCCTCATCGAGGAGGCGCCGCTCTACCCCAACCTCACCGCGCGCGAGAACCTGCGCGTGCGCACCACGCTGCTGGGCCTTCCCGAGAGCCGCATAGATGAGGTACTCGCCGCCGTGGACCTCGCGGACACCGGGAAGAAGCGCGCCGGGCGCTTCTCGATGGGCATGCGGCAGCGCCTGGGGCTCGCGCTGGCGCTGATCGCCCGGCCACGCCTGCTCGTGCTCGACGAGCCCACCAACGGCCTCGACCCCATTGGCATCGAGGAACTGCGCGACCAGATCCGCGGCTTCGCGGCGGCGGGTACGACGGTGATCGTCTCGAGCCACATCCTCTCCGAGGTGCGGCAGATGGCAGACACCATCGGCATCATCTGCGGGGGGCGCCTCGCCTACGAGGATGCGCTTCGGCCCGGGCAGGACCTTGAGGAACTCTTCATGAGCTTCTGCCGGGAAGGGCGACGAGCACGCGGGGAGGTGGCGGCATGACGGGCGAGAAAGGCGGCCTGCTCGCGGGCCTGCGCGCCGAGGCCCTGAAGTCGCGCCACGCGGCACCGGTTCGCCTGGCCGTGCTCATGGCGCTGCCGATGCCGCTGCTTGGCGCGATGCCCTACCGGGGCGTGCAGATCTTCAGCGCGTGGAACTACTGGTACGCGCTCTTCCTGCCCGTGTCTCTCTCGCTCGTGGTGGCGTGCGTCGCGCGGGCGGACGCTCGCACGCGGATGCGGGGGCTTCTGGGCCTGGGCTTCCCGCTCGGGCGCGCCTGGTGGGCCAAGGCGCTCTGGTGCCTAGCGCTCTGCACGCTCTCGAACCTCGTGGTCTTCGGCATCTACCTCGCGGGATCGGCGTTCTCCTCGCAGGGCCTCACGGTCGCGGGCACGCTCACGATGCTCCTCTGCGCGCTCGTCAACACGGTGACCGCGGCGTGGATGATCCCCGCAGGGCTCTTCCTCACGGCGCGGCTCGGCATGCTCGCGGGCATCTTCTGCCCGCTCGCCGCGCAGCTCATGGGTGGTTTCGCCTGGTCGCTGATGCCGCTGCCGCAGCTCTTTCCGCCGTCGGCGAGCATGGTCATCCCCACGAGCTTCATCCCCGTGCTGCCGAGCGGCGAGCCGCTCGCGGCGGACATGGCGCTCGGCGGGGCGCTCGCGGCGAACGGCATGCTCACGCTGGCGGGCCTTGCGGTCTGCGCGCTCGCGTTCGCCGCGCTCACGGCGGCGGGCGCGGCCTGGTTCGCGCGCTCCGAGGAGAGGTGATGGCAATGACACGACTCTCCGACCCGACGCCGCGCATGACTCTCCCGCGGGCCCTGCTCTCCGAGGCCCTGCGCCTGGCGCGCTCCCCGCTTGCAGCGGTGCACCTCGTCTGCGGCCTGGCAGCCGGTCTTGCCTGCGGCGAGTACTTCTCCATAACCCGATGGGACCCGGCGTTGGGCGCGGACGCCTACGCCCAGTTCCTCGGCGCCCTCATGCCGCTCATGTCCGCCATCGTCTGCGGGCTCGCCGTGGACGAGGAGCGCGCTGCCGGGCGCCTCGCCAACCTCACGGCGGTCCCCTCGCGCGGGCGCGCCGTCGCGGCGAAGCTACTCGCCCTTGCGGCGCTCGGCGCGGGCGCGCTGGCCGTGGCGCTCGGCGTGTTCGGGGCCGTGCTCGCCGTCGCCGGGCGCCTGCCGCTCGGGCCCGCTCCGCTTGCGGCCGCCTGGGCGGGCATCGTGCTGGGCAGCCTGCCCCTCTACGCACTGGGGCTCGGCGTGGCCCTGCGCCTCGGCCGCAACGCCGCCATCGGCGCCGGCGCGGCGGGGATGCTCCTCGCGTTCTTCTCAGTGGGCGGACTTGCGCACGGCCTCATGACCGGCGAGCTCACCGGTGCCCTGGCGACGCCCCTGAGCTGGGTGCCGCTCGCCTGGCCCGCGCGCCTGGGGTCGCTCGGGGTGGAGGCCTTCATCGACGCCGCACGCGCGGCGGGCCCTCTCCTCACGACTGCGCTCGCTGGCCTCGTGCTCGCCCTGGCAGCCGACGCCGTCCTTCTCGCCTGGTTCTGCCGCTTCGAGGACGGGAGGGCAGATGCGTAGGAAGCCGTTCGCCGTCGTGCTCGTCCTCCTCTCCGCAGCGCTCGTCCTGGGCGGGAATGCCCTGCTCGACGCCGGCTGGGGGTCGGCGCTGCGCTCGATCGCCGACCGCGTGCTGCCCAACCCTGAGGTCACCATGTGGGCGCCCGCGCCCGAGCCCGGTAGCCACGCGAGCTCCTACGCCGACGCCACCGGGGCGGGGGCGAACTACGTCTACCTGGTGGACGCGGCGGACGACAGGGGCAATGTCCGAGAGCTCCAGCTCATCTTCTTCGGACGGGAGTCGGACGGCGAGGGCTGGCTCGAGATCGAGGCGCGCGGCGGCTCGGGCGTGCGCTACCGCGCGTGCGATGCGGCCGAGGCGCCCGCGGCTGCGCGCGGGGCTCTAGACCGCTGAGCGCGGCGCAAGTACAATGCAACGGGAGTTTCAGGAGGTCGAATATGGCGAGGATACTGGCAGTGGATGATGAGCGGGCGATCCTCGACGCGCTCGCGCGCGTCCTCGGCCGCGACGGCCATGAGGTCGTCAAGGCAGCGGACCCGACGGCGGTCCCGGGGATGGACCTCTCGCGCTTCGACCTCGTGCTCTGCGACGTCATGATGCCGGGGCTCGACGGCTTCGAGCTCGTGCGGCAGATCCGCCCGGACTTCGACGGGCCCATCATCTTCCTGACCGCGCGCGTGGCCGAGGAGGACGCCGTGGCCGCCTACGGCCTGGGCGCCGACGACTACGTCCGCAAGCCCTTCGGGGCCGCGGAGCTGCGCGCCAAGGTCGCGGCCCATCTACGCCGTGAGCGCCGGCCGCGCTCGCACGCCCTCTCCTTCGGGGAGGTGCGGATCGACCTCGGGGCGCGCGGCCTCTCCGTGGGCGGCGAGGCCGTGCCGCTCACGCCCACCGAGTACGCCATCTGCGAGTACCTCGCCCGCCACCCCGGGCAGGTCATGAGCCGCGCGCAGATCCGCGAGGCGGTGCTCGGCTGGGAGAGCGACGCCGACGACGCGGCCATATCCATGCAGGTCAGCCGCGCCCGGAGGAAACTCTCCGAGGCCGGCGCCGATCCGATCGCGACCGTCTGGGGGATGGGGTACAAGTGGCAGCTCTGAGGACCGGGGCGCGAGGTCGCGGGGGCATGCCGCTCTCCTTCGTCATCGCGCGCTACTTCGCCTACGCGTTCGCGGCGGTCGCCACGGCGTGGCTCGCCTCGTTCATGGCGCTCTCCGCGGCGATCGACGCGGGCTTCGTCTACGAGGCAAGCTGGGGGCCGGCCAATGCGCGCGAGGTCGCGGAGGGCCTGGCACGCGACGGCGTCTGCGGGCAGCAGGACGTGCCGACGGCGTACCGCTACCTCATCCTGAACAAGGACGGATACGTGCTGATGACAGACCTCGAGGGCACGAGGCTCGAGGACGCGACGGAAATGGCCCGTGCGGCACTCGCCGCGGATCCGGGCACAGTGGAGATCGAGGGCGGGGGCTCGGGCCTCACCTACGCCGCGTTCCCGCTCAAGGGCGGCGGGGCCTGCGCACTCGTCAGCGAGTACCTGCCGCAGTGGGTCTCGCGCGACCTCGCCGGCCTGCTTCCCAACCCGCAGAACCTCATGCTCGTCGGCGCCGCTGCGGGAAGCGCGCTCGCGCTCGCGCTCGTGGCGCGCCGCGCGAGCCGCGTGATCTCGCGCAAGATGGCGCCGCTCGCGGAGGCAGCGGGGCGCGTCGGCGCGGGGGCTGTCTC
>CABSNX010000012.1 GCA_902479205.1 uncultured Collinsella sp.
GTCCCTAACGTTCGCATTGAATGAAAGGGCAGCATGGATATCCAAATTAAGACGGGATGCTTTGATGACGCGGCGTTGGTGCGCCGCGTCGTTTTTATGGACGAGCAGGGCTACGAGAATGAGTTCGACGCTATCGACGAGGATCCGAACTGCATTCATGTGACGCTCTATGTAGACGGCGAGCTTGCCGGTTGCTCGCGCGTGTTTCCCGAAGAGCTTGAGCGCGTGGCTGACGCAGAGGCCCCAGTGTTGCCGGCATGCGACATGGACGAAGGCGTTGCGGCGGGGGAGACCTACATTATGGGGCGCGTCGCCGTGCTGCCGGCTATGCGTCGTCGCGGTCTGGCGAGTGCGATCGTCGAGGCCAGTGATGCGTGTGCACGCAATGCTGGCGCTAAGCTTATTAAGCTGCATGCGCAGGAATACGTGCTGCCGCTCTATGTAAAGGCGGGCTACACGCAAATTGCCCCGGTAGACTACGAGGATGAGGGCCAACCCCATGCCTGGATGGCCAAGCGCGTAGATGGCAGATAGGGAGGCTCCTTTTCTGTCGGCAGCTGGGGACACTCCTTGGCAATCGACGCATGGGTGTTCCAACATACAGTTTTTCGATTCCGTATGTATATATGCGCGCTAATAGGTTATAAAATCTAAGTCTGAACATAGCAGGTCTGCGATGCGGCTCGGGCAACCGGGCCGTTTTTGTGGGCAGGGGTAGCGCGAAAGGACTGCACATGCGTCAATTTAAGACCGAGAGCAAAAAACTGCTCGACCTCATGATCAACTCCATCTACACCAATAAGGAAATCTTCCTGCGCGAGCTTATCTCCAACGCGAGCGATGCCGTCGACAAGCTCAACTTTAAGAGCCTTCAGGATTCGAGTGTCAAGCTCGACCAGGGCGACTTGGCCATCCGTGTTTCCTTTGATAAAGATGCCCGTACCATCACGATTTCGGATAACGGTATCGGCATGACCGCCGAGGAGCTCGAGCGCAACCTGGGCACCATCGCCCATTCCGGCTCCGAGGAGTTTAAGACCGAGAACGCCGAGCAACAGGGTTCGGATGTCGACATCATCGGCCAGTTTGGCGTGGGCTTCTACTCGGCCTTTATGGTCGCCAGCCATGTGAAAGTCGTGAGCCGCGCCTATGGCGAGGATGTCGCCCATGTGTGGGAGTCGGACGGTCTTGAGGGCTACACCATCGAGGATGGCGAGCGTGCTGAGCACGGTACCGATGTCATCCTGACGCTGCGCGAGAATGAGAAGCTCGACGCCGACGGCGAGGCCGAGACCTACGATCGCTTCCTGACCGAGTGGGGCCTCAAGAGCTTGATCCAGCAGTACAGCAACTATGTGCGCTACCCGATCCAGATGATGGTGTCCAAGAGCCGTCAAAAGCCCAAGCCCGAGGACGCGCCAGAGGATTACAAGCCCGAGTACGAGGACTACCAGGAGCTTGAGACCGTCAACTCCATGACGCCGATCTGGAAGAAGCACAGCTCCGACGTTGAGCAGAAGGATTACAACGAGTTCTACAAGTCCACGTTCCACGACTTTGACGATCCTGCGCGCACTATCAGCTTCCATGCCGAGGGTACGCTTGAGTACGATGCACTGCTGTTTGTGCCGGGTCGCGCCCCGTTTGATCTGTACAGCAAGGACTACGAGAAGGGCCTGGCGCTCTACAGCTCCAACGTGCTGATTATGGAGAAGTGCGACGACCTGCTGCCCGACTACTACAACTTTGTGCGCGGTGTCGTGGACTCTGCCGACGTGACGCTCAATATTTCGCGTGAGACGCTGCAGCAGAACCGTCAGCTCAAGGCCATTGCCAAGCGTGTGGAGAAGAAGATCACCGCCGATCTCGAGGACATGCGCGACAACGACCGCGAGGCCTACGAGAAGTTCTTTGAGAACTTTGGTCGCGGCCTTAAGTACGGTATCTACTCGAGCTACGGCATGAAGGCCGACGAGCTCGCCGACCTGCTGCTGTTCTGGTCTGCCAAGGAGCAGAAGATGACCACCCTTGCCGAGTATGCCAAGGGCATGCCCGAGGGCCAGAAGGCAATCTACTATGCCGCCGGCGATTCGCGCGAGCGTCTGGCCAAGATGCCCGTCGTGAAGGGCGTGCTCGACCGCGGCTACGATGTACTGCTGCTGACGCAGGACGTGGATGAGTTCACCTTCCAGGCCATGCGTGAGTACGTGGCTGCCGATATGCCCAAGGTCTACGAGGATGACGCTGCTCGCGAGGCTGCCGAGAAGGCAGTTGCCGATGGTGCCGAGCCCGAGGTCGAGGATCGTCACCTGGAGCTTAAGAACGTCGCGACCGGCGATCTTGACCTGGCGACCGATGACGAGAAGAAGGAGGCCGAGGACGCCACCAAGGAGAACGAGGACCTCTTTAGCGCCATGAAGGAGGCGCTCGGCGACAAGGTCGAGAAGGTCGCCGTCTCTGCGCGCCTGACCGATGCTCCCGCGTGCATCACCACCGAGGGTCCGCTTTCGCTCGAGATGGAGAAGGTGCTCCAGAAGGGTCCCGAGGGCGCGCCCGACGGTATGCCCAAGAGCCAGCGCGTGCTCGAGCTCAACGCCAAGCACCCGGTCTTTGCCAAGCTCGTCGCTGCTCAGAAGGCGGGCGACGCCGACAAGATCAAGCAGTACTCCGGCCTGCTCTATGACCAGGCCCTGCTGGTCGAGGGCGTTTTGCCCGAGGACCCCGTGGCCTTCGCGGCGGCTGTCTGCAACTTGATGTAGTTCGGGGATACGGCACCGTAACTAGATTAGAACGAGAGTGGATAATCTCCCACTTTTGGCTCGAATGCGGGCTTGAAGTGGGAGATTTTCCACTCTCGTTTCCTTTTGAATGATCCCTTGGGGACGGAGGAAAGCGGATCACCGGATCAGGCCGACCCCCTCGGTGATCCGTTTTCCTCCGTCCCCAAGGGATCAATTATTTGTCGGGGTTGTGGTTTTGTGACCTGCTGAAATTTAAGATACTGTACAACTGTACGTTAATTCGTCTTCGTAGTATATTGCTACCGCAAAACTCAATACCATTGTGCTCCGAGACGCTAAAGCGCCTACGTACAATGGTTGTCGATAGTACGATTCGATTTAACGACAGGATGGATGGCCCAAGCGTGAGTCTCGGCAGCAAACTATCCGATGCAAAGGTCTCCTTTGCGATATTCAAGCGCGACATTAAGCGACTACTTGTGAACCCCGTCGCCTTGGTGGTTACCCTCGGCGTGTGCGTTATTCCCTCGCTGTATGCCTGGTACAACATCGTGGCAAACTGGGATCCGTACGGAAACACTCAGGGTATCAAGATTGCCATCGCCAACAACGATCGGGGCACCCAAAACGACCTGGTGGGTGAGCTCAACGCGGGTGATAAGGTCGTCGATCAGCTCAAGGAGAACGATCAGTTGGGCTGGACCTTCGTCGACTCGGCGGCAGATGCCAAAGAGGGCGTCGAAAGTGGCGAATACTATGCTGCCATCGTGATTCCCAAGAACTTCTCCGACAATCTCGTCTCGATGCTCGACGGCAATTACCATCAGCCGAAGCTCACCTATTACGTCAACGAGAAAAAGAGCGCCATTGCGCCCAAGGTCACCGATACCGGTGCCAACACCATCGAGGAGCAGATCAACTCGGAGTTTGTCTCCACGGTGGGCGAGACCGTCGCGGGCATTGCCAAAGATGCTGGCATCGACCTTAAAGACAAGGCAACCCAGACCAAGGATTCGCTGGCGGGCTCGGTGTCCGAGGCGTCTGATACCCTGGGCGAAGTACGCGATTCCATCGGCGACATGAACACCGCCATCGACAAGACGAGCAACTCGATTGCTTCGGCCGATGCTGCACTGGCGGGCCTGCAGGGGCAGGCGCCTTCGCTAACGCAGGCAATCGCTCAGGGTAATGATCTGCTGGGCGAAGCTCGCACCACGGCTGGCAAGTCCATCACCTCGCTCTCCAAGGCACTTTCGGAGGGCAGCATCGTGCTGAGTAAGACATCGGCTTCTGCGAACGCCGCGATTGGCAGGCTTACCGGTACGGTTACGTCCACGACCACTCGAATCGACAACTCGCTCGAATCCCTTCAGGCGACGATTGACCACAACAGCGCTGTCATCGAGCGCCTGCAGATTCTCGTTAACGATACGTCGACGGGATCGGAGAACGCCGATGCGCTCATCGCGTCGACCATCAATTCGCTTCGCGAGCAAAACCAGAAGCTGCAGAGCATTAAGGATGGCCTTTCTGCACAGTCGAGGGCCATGGCAAACGACGCTAAGGCAATCTCGAACGCGAGTAACGCACTCAACACGGCAATTCAGACCGGTACGGCTAACCTCGGTCAGGCTCAGACCGATCTGGGGCAGAACGCGCTGCCGAAGGCTTCGAGCGCGCTTGACTCCTTTGCCGCCGTTTCGGGCGATTTGACCGGCATTGTATCGGGTATGACCCCCACGATAGCGAGCGCGCGCGGCACGCTGGCGCAGCTCGACGCCACGCTCAAGCAGGCAAAGACCACGCTGTCCCAAACCGATGCCTCCCTTGCCAAGGTTCAGGACAAGCTCGCGACCGCCGCTAATGACATTGCGGCGCTGCAGACCTCTGAGTCTATGGGCGAGTTAGCCGACCTCATGGACGTCGACGTCAATGACGTGGCAGATTTCATGGCATCTCCGGTTGAGCTGACGTCCAAGTCAATCTATCCGGTCAAGAGCTTTGGCTCGGGCATCGCGCCCTTCTACACCAATCTGGCGCTGTGGGTAGGCGGCTATGTGCTCATCGCTATCTACAAGCTCGAGGTCGACCGCGAGGGCATCGGTAGCTTTACGGCGCGTCAGGGCTACTTTGGCCGCTGGCTGCTGATGGTGATCCTGGGTGCGTTCCAGGCCATTATCGTTACGGTGGGCGACCTGGTCATTGGCGTTCAGTGCGTCAATCCGCCGCTCTTTGTGCTGGGCGGCATCGCTATCTCGTTCACTTACGTCAACATCATCTATGCGCTGTCCACCACCTTTAAGCATATCGGTAAAGCCATTGGCGTCATCCTCGTCATTGTGCAGATCCCCGGCTCGTCGGGCATGTATCCCATCGAGATGATGCCCGGCTTCTTCCAATGGCTGCATCCGCTGCTGCCCTTCACCTATGGCATCAACCTGCTGCGCGAGACCGTCGGTGGCATGTATTCGTTCAACTACCTGTTCAACCTGTGCATCCTGGGCGTGTTCCTGATCGTGGCGCTCTTTATCGGTCTGCAGCTGCGCCCGTTGCTGCTCAACCTCAACCTGCTCTTTGATAAACAGCTTTCCACGACGGGGCTCATGATCTGCGAGTCCAACGACCTGCCGCGCCAGCGCTATTCGCTGCGCACGGCCATGCGCGTCATGCTCGATTCGGATTCGTACCGTCGCGAGTTGCTCGATCATGCCGTGGCGTTTGAGCATCGCTACCCGTACTACATCAAGGGCGGTTTTGCCGCCGTGGTAGGCGTGCAGGTTCTGCTCTTTGTGCTTTCGACGGTGCTCGATATCGACAATAACGGCAAGATCATCCTGCTCGTTATCTGGATCATTTCGGTTATCGCCATCTGTGGCTGGCTCATCAACATCGAGTACATCCGCGCGAGCCTCAATACCCAGATGCGCATCTCGGCGCTTTCGGATGAGGACCTGCGTCGCGAGATGCGCGAGCACACGGCCGCCATTCCTGCTGCCCGTCGCATGTTTGGTCTCAACGCCAGCGAGCGGGGCACCAAGGACAGCGAACAGCCCACGAGCCGTCTGCCGCATATCGGTGCGCATCGTAAGGCTCAAGATGCCGACAACGTTGACAACGTAAGCGGAAATGACGGGGATACCACCCCGCTCGGCAAGCACTCCAAAGGAGGTGAGGCATAAATGAAGAACATCCTGCATCTGTTTAAGCGCGATGTCCAAAACGTGTCTCGCTCCGTGATTGGCTTGATTGTCGTGATGGGTCTCATTATCGTGCCGTGCCTGTACGCGTGGTTTAACATCGCCGGAAGCTGGGATCCGTATGGCAACACCGGCAATCTCAAGATCGCCGTGGTCAACACCGACGAGGGCTACGAGAGCGATCTGATTCCCGTCGAGGTCAACGTGGGCGAAAACGTAACCTCCACCCTGCGCGGCAACGAGAGCTTCGATTGGATTGTGCTCAACGATCGAGAAAAGGCCATCGAGGGCGTCAAGTCGGGCGCATACTATGCGGCCGTCGTTATCCCCAAGACGTTTAGCGCCGATATGATGACGCTCTTTTCGACCGACGTGAAGCACGCCGATATCGAGTTCTACGAGAACCAGAAGGCCAACGCCATTGCTCAGATTGTGACCGAGAAGGGTTCGAGTGCCGTTCAGAGCCAGGTCAACGAGACCTTTACCAAGACCATCACGACCATCGGTCTTAAGACGGTGTCAAACCTGCTCGACTATATGAGCACCGAGCAGGTTAGCAACTTTATCGCCAATCTGTCCTCGACGCTCGGCGATTCGGTCGAGGACCTTCAGGACGTCAAGGCGAGCGCAACCTCGCTCGCGGGCATTTTAAGTTCGACCGCTGATTCCCTCACGTCGGCGAGCGGCATGCTCAAACAGACCGGAACCACCGAGGAATCGACGAAGCAGCTCATGCAGCATGCCGAGAGCGGTGTTGCCGATTCCGAGGCGGCGCTCAAGGCCGTCAGCGATGCCGTCGATTCTGCAATAGACGGAAGCGCGGACTCGTTCGATAACGTATCCACCGAGCTCGCAAATGCATTCGATGCTGCGAACCAACATGTCGACCTTACCGTGTCTCAGCTTAACGATGCCGCCGACTCGCTCAATGCGCGTGCCGATGAGATTGATGCCGCTTCGGACAAGATTCGCGGCCTTGCCGATCAGGTGAAGGGCGAAAAGCTCCAGGATGGCTTGAAGTCCGTCGCAACATCGCTGGGCAGGATCGCGATGGAGTATCGCAACAACGCCAAGGAACTGACGGGCATCGCAACGTCTCTTTCGAATAACATGACCAAGGTCAACGACACGCGTGCCGAAGTCGACCAAGCCATTGCGGATGCCAAGTCGGGCATTTCGGGTGCTAAGTCCGATTACGATTCCACGTTCTCGGTCAAAGCCAAGCAGCTCAAGAAGACCATTTTGGGTGTCTTGGATTCGCTCGATGGTATTTCGGGTGATCTGGATAGCGCTGTAAGCGGCCTGACCGATGCGTCTGGCTCTTTGGCAAAGGGACTTTCCAAGGCCGCGACGCTGGTCAACAAGGCTTCCGATCAGCTGGGCGAGGCGTCGGACAAGATCAGCGCGTTCAAGGACGAGCTTGATGGCGCCCTGATGTCGGATGACCTTGCCACAATCAAGAAGATGATCGGCAATGATCCCGAGGGTCTGGCCGTGTCGCTTTCTGGCCCCGTCGCGCTCGACCGCAAACCGGTCTACCCGATCCGTAACTACGGTTCGGCCATGGCGCCGTTCTATACGATTCTGTCGCTGTGGGTGGGTTCGATTGTGCTGGCAGCCATGATGAAGGTTTCGGTCGACGATGAGCTTATCAACGAGCTCATCCCCGTACGCCTGCACGAGATCTATTTGGGCCGCTACTTGTTCTTTGGCGGCTTGGCCTTGCTACAGGCGACGCTCGTGTGCGCCGGCGATATCTTGTTCTTTGGCATCCAGTGCGACAACCCGCTGCAGTTTGTGTTGGCGGGCTGGATCGCAAGTCTCGTGTTCTCCAATATTGTCTACACGCTCACGGTGTCGTTTGGCGATATCGGCAAGGCGCTCGCTGTTGTGTTGCTGGTCATGCAGGTCGGTGGCTCGGGAGGCACGTTCCCCATCGAGATGACCGGTCCTGTGTTCCAGGCGATCTATCCGTTCCTGCCGTTTACCCATGGCATCAACGCCATGCATGCCGCCATGGCCGGTGCGTACCATATGGAGTACTGGGTTGAGCTGGGCATCTTGGCGAGCTATCTGGTTCCGTCGCTGGCCCTGGGTGTGGTCTTCCGCCGTCCGGTCATCAAAGCCAACGACTGGATCATCGAAAAGCTGGAGTCGACAAAGCTAATTTAGTGCGGCAACGTTAACGCTGATGTAGCACTAATGCCAGCGAGCGAGCCGCATTTGCGCCAAGGTGACGTGAAATGAGAGGGCGCTGACCTTCTGGTCGCGCCCTTGAAATTGAACGTCAGATTGGCGTGAATGCGGTTCGCGCAGCGTCGGCCGGTCCGCCGTTCGGTAGAACGGCGGAACAAAACTTTTTCACGTCACCTTGCTCGCTTAGGGTCGTTTTCGCTGGCATTGCCGGAGCATCGAGGCTTTTCTGTTCGATACTTTAGTGGGCTGAATTGCATGGGCTGCTTGATTGTTGCTACAGTAACGGGGCGCGCCGGGGGTCCGGCGCGTCCCGTTTTAATTTGACCATGAGGCGGCACGCGGCCATGCGCGTGCGGACACCACGCCCAGACCGAGCGCGAGGATGCCCTATGGCCCATCATGCCGTTGATGAAATCGAAAATATGCCCGATAGCCCTGTAGCCCGCGAAGACCTGGGTGCCGGCGGTGCCTCTCGCGGTGCCGGTGCGCGCTCGCCGCTGTTCTGGAAGGTCTTGCTGCTTTCGATAGCGGTCATCTGGGGCTATTCCTTTACCACCATGAAGGACGCGCTCGATACCATTCCGGTGTTCGAGCTGCTCTACATTCGCTTTCTTCCGGCGGCGCTGGTCATGCTTGCCGTCTTCCACAAGCGCATTGTTGCCCATTTCAACGCTCGAAACCTGATTGTTGGACTCGGCATGGGCGCGCTCATGTGGGGTGCCTACGGTTTGCAGACGATCGGCCTGGCGCAGACCACGGCAGGCAAAAGCGCATTTTTGACGGGCACGTACTGCATCTTGGTTCCGTTTGCGAGCTACGTCCTAAGCGGCGAAAAGCTTACCCGTTACAACTTGGGCGCCGCGTTGCTGTGCCTGGCGGGCATTGGTCTGGTGGCGCTCGATAGCGTCGAGTTCAATGTCGGCGATGTCATCACACTGGGCGGTGCGGTCTTCTTTGCCATCCAGATGGCGGTGACCGCCAAGTATGGCCGCAAGATGGACATCAACGTCATCACGTTTTGGATGTTTGTGGGCAACGGCGTGCTGAGCCTGATCTCGTCGCTGCTATTCGAGACCCAAGCGCCGCTGTCCGTTTGGACGCCGAGCTTTATCAGTGTGATGGCGTTTCTCTCGGTGGGCTGCACATGTGTGGCTCTGCTCATCCAAAACGTCGGCCTGGCGCATGTCCCGGCCTCGACGGGCTCGCTGCTCCTTTCGATGGAGTCGCCTTCGGGTGTGCTGTTCTCGGTGCTGCTGATGGGGGAGGCGCTCACCTCGCGCCTGCTCGCCGGCTTCGCGCTCATCTTTCTTTCGATTGTCTTGAGCGAGACGCATTTCGATTTTTTGCGTCGAAAGCCGCGTCCGCAATTGTAAACAATTTGTTGCGCCGCCTCCCGGGGCGGCATTTTTTATGCGTCGCCCTTAAAGTAGTACCTTGCACTTTACGCTATCAAAGTGCTTGCTGCAAAAACGTTTCTGGAGGGCATCTATGGCACCAGCACTGTCCGATCTTCAACCGCAATCAGCGCCCAAGGCCACCGCGGCGGCGCAGACCGCTATCGGTGACGGTCTTGTTGCAGAAGCTCAGGCTTTTGCAGACGAGCTCGCTGCGTGGCGACACGATTTACATCAGATGCCCGAGCTGGGTAATAGCCTCCCACAGACCTCTACGTATATCCAAGCGCGCCTGACCGAGATGGACATCCCATTTGCTACGCTCGTCGATGGTTCCTGCGTTGTGGGCCTTGTCGGCGCCGGTGCCGCCGCGGCCCAAGGCAATGGCGTCTGCACGAATGAGCAGGCCGGTACGGTCATCATGCTTCGTGGCGACATGGACGCCCTGCCCGTTGCCGAGGAATCCGGCGAGCCCTTTGCATCCACCAACGGCTGCATGCACGCTTGCGGTCACGATATGCACGCGACGGCGCTGCTTGGTGCGGCTCGTATGCTCAAGGCCCGCGAGGCCGAGCTCGTCGACGCCAATGCCACCGTCAAACTGCTGTTCCAGCCGGGCGAGGAGACCTTTGAAGGGGCACGCGCTGCCATCGCCGATGGCCTGCTGCAGAACCCGCGTCCTCAGGCGGCCTTTGCCATGCACGTTAACAGCCAATCGCCGCTCGGCCTGGTGCTCTATGGGAGCCCGGCGCTTTCGGGCGTGTACGGTTTCCGCATCACGCTGCAGGGCAAGGGCGGCCATGGCTCGAGCCCCGAGATCTGCATCGACCCCATCACGGCCGGCGTCCATGTGCACCTGGCGCTTCAGGAGCTCATCGCTCGCGAGGTGCCGGCCGCCAAGGAGGTCGCACTGACCGTGGGTAAGTTTGCCGGTGGCCAAGCGGCCAACGTCATCCCGGATACCTGCGTGCTCGAAGGCACGCTGCGCGGCTTCGACGTCGAGCTCATGGAGCACCTCAAGACCCGCATCGCGGAGGTCGTTAACGGCGTTGCCACAACATATCGTACGCCGGCGACCATCGAGACGCTTTCGGATGTTCCGCCGCTTGTACTCGACAGCGATATGACTCAGGCGTCGCTTGGCTACGTGGGCGCAGTGCTGCCCAAGGCGGCTTTCTTGCCGCTTTTCCATGCCATGGCGAGTGAGGACTTCGCGCTTATCTCGAGCGAGATTCCGAGTGCGTACTTTACCGTGGGCGCGGCCGTAACCGACACGGACGAGCATTTTGCCCAGCACCATCCCAAGGCACGTTTTAACGATGCCGAGCTGCCGCTCGGTGCTGCGGCCTATACCGCCGTCGCTTTGGGCTATATCGCCGACCACCGGTAGCATCCAACCTTGCCTTTCAAGCCTGCGGGCATGGCCATAAGGCCTATGCCCTTGTCTTTCAAGGCAATCTTGGGCACTACCGGCGCCCGGCGCCGGCTATTCGTTTGTTAAATAAGGAGCAGTATGCCCCAGCAGCGTAAGTTCTTCCCCGGCTGGCTCGTGGTGGCCTCCGGCTTCGTGATCATGGCCACGTGCTACACGATTTTCGTCAACTGCATGAGCCTGTTCCAGCCGCTCATCGTCAGCGACTTGGGAATATCTCTTGCGCAGTACAACATCTCCAATGCGATCTCTACCGTGGTGAGCGTTATCGGATCGCTTGTCATTGGCCATGTTGCCGATAAAGTAAGCGGTCGCGTTTTGGGCTCCCTAACCGTTATCGCTACCTCTGCCGTTCTTGCCAGCATGAGCTTTGTCGGTGAGCTGTGGCAGGTCTACGTGCTCTTTGCCGTTTCGGGCTCCTTTGCGAGCACCTGGATTGTGTGCCTGGCGTGCTCCGTGGTCATGCTCGTGTTCCTGCTGGCATCCGAGCCCATCGCCGCCAAGCTGCGCGCGAGCGTGGCGGGGGAGTAGACGTCCGTCGCTCTTTTCTGTTCGTCCCGTTCTGTCCGTGGCCGCCTTGGAAGCCGAATGGATGCTCGTACCATCATTCGGTTTCCAAGGCGGCCACGGGCCTACGAAATGATCCGCTTTCCTCCGTCCCCAACAGATCACGTGATTCGAAAGAGACGGAGGAAAATGGATCACAAAACGCGGCGGTGCGTCTGGCCGAACGAGTCCCCATACCCTCGTTCGGTCAGACGCGCCGCCGCGTTTTGTTTTTGTGCCGTATAATGACCACTACCTATGACGCGATACAAAAGAAAGGTGTTTGCCCATGCAGGCACAGAAGGCGGAGGGAACCCGCGACCTTATCGGCGCCGAGATGCGCGCCTGGCAAAAGATGCAGCAGATTGCGGCCGGCGTGTTCGAGCCGTTTGGTTTTAAGCCCATCGAGACGCCCGCGATCGAGCAGGTGGACGTGTTTGTCCACGGTATCGGCCAGTCGACCGACGTCGTGCGCAAGGAGATGTTCCGCGTGTTTAGCGGCGCCAACCTGGAGCGCGTCTTTACCGAGGGCACCGATACCAAGCTCAAGCCCAAGCAGCGCCTGGCCCTTCGTCCCGAGGGCACGGCCGGTGTGGTGCGCGCCGTCGTGGAGAACAACCTGGTGCCCCAGGGCTCCACGCCGTTTAAGGCCTATTACGCCGAGGCCATGTTCCGCGGCGAGCGTCCTCAGAAGGGTCGCCTGCGCCAGTTCCACCAGGTGGGCATCGAGTGGCTCGGCGCCCCCGATCCGGCTGCCGACGCCGAGTGCATCATCATGCTCATGGAGTTCTACAAGCGCCTGGGCTTCGATCTGTCCAAGCTCCGTCTGCTTATTAACTCGATGGGCGATGCGCAGTGCCGTCCGGCCTATCGCGAGCAGGTCAAGCAGTTCATTCTCGATCACGCCGACGAGATGTGCGACGAGTGCCGCGAGCGCGCCGAGCTCAACCCGCTGCGCGCCTTCGACTGCAAGAACGACCACTGCCGCGAGATCATGGCCGACGCCCCGCTGATGGGTGACAACCTGTGCGACGAGTGCCGCGAGCACTACGAGCAAGTCAAGCGCTATTTGGACGCCGCCGGTATCGAGTATGTTGAGGATCCCACCCTGGTGCGCGGCCTGGACTACTACACCCGTACCGTCTTTGAGGTCGAGGCTCCCGGCGCCGGTGTCGGCTCCATCGGTGGCGGCGGTCGCTATGACGGCTTGGTCGAGCTCGAGGGCGGCAAACCCACGGCCGGCGTCGGCTTCGCTGTCGGTTTTGAGCGCGCCCTGCTGGCCCTGCAGGCCTTTGGCAGCGACCTGGGTGCCGAGGAGGCCCCGTGTGTCTACGTCGCCAACGCCGGTAAGGAGCTGCGTCAGAACGTCTTTACCATTACGCAGCAGCTTCGTGCCGCAGGCATCGTGACCGAGGCCGACTATCAGGGTCGTTCGCTCAAGGCCCAGTTTAAGCAAGCCGATAAGGTAGGCGCCAAGCTCATCTTGGTCCTGGGTGGCGACGAGCTTGCCGCCGGCAAGGTCAAAGTGCGCGACATGCAGAGCCATGACGAGGTGCTCGCCGATCTGGACAACGTCGTCGAGGCGGTTCGCGAGCGCCTGTAGCGCATCTTTTTGAGCTTCGGGCCTGCTAACGTGCCCTGCTCATGGAGAGCGATTGTTACGGGGGTGTTTCGCTTTTATGCGGAATGCCCCCGTTTACGTATGCCGCCCACCGAGAAATACGACCATTTAGGGCAAAAACCTTTGCAATGCAGAAAATACTTTTGTGTGGTAAAGCGCAATCAGTGTCGAAAGTATTTCTCAAGCGCCTATAATGAATACCGCATGTTACGTGCATAGAAGGAGGAATGGGAGGAAACGTGGCTGAGAACCTAAGCAACCAGTCTGTACCCGAAGCCGCGGCGCGCGTCGCTGCCGTGGTCAACCGCCTCGTTAACCGAATCGGCTCGAATGCCGAGTCCAGGGAGCGTCTCGCCGAGATCGAGATCCCCGAGGAGCTGCGCGACAATCTGGCGCTGTTCTTGCGCCTGGAGCGCCGTGTGCTTAGCGAGTATGATCCCGAGATCGCGGACCTGTTCGACAAGATTTTGACAGCCGAGATTGTGGTCAATGCCGGCAACCCCGGTACCTGCGCTGCCGACGAAGCCGTCGACGAGCAGGGCGTGCCCACCGCCGACGAGCCCACTGCCGTGGCATTTCGTGAGGTCGTCGATTTGATCGACAGCCTGCCGCTCGATAAGCAGCAGGTCATCGTTCGCGCCTTTACGAGCTTTTTCCATCTGGCAAACCTGTCGGAGGAGAACTACCGTGTGGCGCAGCTGCGCGAGCGCGAGGCCGGTGCGTCGACCGATACCGAGGTCGATCCTGCCAACGAGCTTACCGTTGCCTATCACCAGCTGGTGAATGAGCTGGGTGTCGAGGGTGCCAACGAGCTGCTCGACAAGCTCGAGTTCCACCCTGTCTTTACCGCACATCCCACCGAGGCCCGTCGTAAGGCCGTCGAGGGCAAGATCCGCCGTATCTCCAACCTGCTGGAGGAGCGTCCGCGTCTGGGCGGCTCCGACCTGGTGGAGAACGAGCGCCATATGCTGCAGGAGATCGACGCCCTGGTGCGTACGAGTCCCATCGCGCTCAAGAAGCCCACGCCGGTCGAGGAAGCCGATACCATCATCGACATCTTCGATAACACGCTGTTCGACGTTATCCCCGTTATCTATCGTCGTTTTGACGATTGGGTGCTGGGCGACAAGGCCGGTACTGTGCCGCCGCTGTGCCCGGCGTTCTTCCATCCCGGCAGCTGGATCGGTTCCGACCGCGACGGTAACCCCAACGTCACCGCCAAGGTGAGCCGTGAGGTCGCCGCCAAGTACTTTACGCACATGGTGCTCAAGCTCGAGGACAAGTGCCGCCACATCGGCCGCAACCTCACGCTCGAGGCTACCTACAGCAAGCCGTCGGCCGAGCTCATTAACCTGTGGAACCATCAGGTCGAGATGAGCCCTCGTTACACGGCCCGCGCCGAGCTGATCTCCGAGCACGAGCCGCATCGCGCCGTCATGCTCGTCATGGCCGACCGCCTGAACGCCACCGTCCGTCGTATCACCGACACCATGTACCACAGCGCCGACGAGTTCCTGGATGACCTGCGCGTCGTCCAGCGTTCGCTGGCCGCCTGCGGTGCCGTCCGTGCTGCCTACGGCCCGGTCCAAACCATCATCTGGCAGGTCGAGTCCTTCGGCTTCCATATGGTCGAGATGGAGTTCCGTCAGCACTCCGTGGTGCATGCCCGCGCCCTTAAGGATATCCACGAGAACGGTATCCATGGCGACCTGCAGCCCATGACGCGCGAGGTCATCGATACCTTCCGTGCTATCGGCTCCATCCAAAAGCGCTACGGCAAGAAGATGGCGCACCGCTACATCATCTCGTTTACCAAGAGCGCCCAGCATGTGGCTGACGTCTTCGAGCTGGCCCACCTGTCCTTCGCACACGAGGAAGATGTCCCCGAGCTCGACGTGATCCCGCTATTCGAGCAGCTCGAGGACCTCGAGGGCTGCGTCGACGTGCTCGATCAGATGCTTACGCTGCCCGTGGTACAGAAGCGCCTTGCCCAGACCAACCGCCGCATGGAGGTCATGCTGGGCTATTCCGACTCTTCCAAGGATGCCGGTCCTACCACGGCCATGCTCGCGCTGCACTCCGCGCAGGAGCGCATCGCCAAGTGGGCAGAGAAGAACGATATCGACCTGGTGCTCATGCACGGTCGCGGCGGTGCCGTGGGCCGTGGCGGCGGCCCGGCCAACAAGGCCGTGCTGGCGCAGCCCAAGGGTTCGGTCAACTGCTTCTTTAAGCTTACCGAGCAGGGCGAAGTCATCTTTGCCCGTTACGGCAACCGCACGCTGGCTCAGCGCCATGTTGAGTCCGTTGCCGCCGCAACGCTTTTGCAGTCGGCCCCGAGTGTCGAGAAGACCAACACCGAGACCACGCAGAAGTTCTGGGATATGGCCGAGAAGCTCAACACTGCAAGCCACGAACGCTATCTGGACCTGCTGAACACCGAGGACTTTACACCGTGGTTCTCGACCGTGACGCCGCTGACCGAGGTCGGTCTGCTGCCGATCGGCTCGCGTCCCGCCAAGCGCGGTCTGGGCGCCAAGTCGCTCGATGACCTGCGTACCATCCCGTGGATCTTCAGCTGGAGCCAGGCGCGCATTAACCTGGCCGCTTGGTACGGTCTGGGCACCGCCTGCGAGCAGCTTGGCGATCTTGACCAGCTCAAGGCTGCCTACCAGGAGTGGCCGTTCTTCCGCACCTTTATCGACAACATCGAGATGTCGATTGCTAAGACCGACCAGCGCATCGCCAAGATGTATCTGCACCTGGGCGACCGCGACGATCTGTCCGAGAAGGTCTTTACCGAGATGCAGCTCACCCGTAAGTGGGTCCTCGCTATCGTCGGTGATGAATGGCCGCTGCAGCGTCGTCGCGTGCTCGGCTGCGCCGTTCGCGTGCGTAACCCCTACGTCGACGCCCTGTCCATCGCCCAAGTCCGCGCCCTTCGTGAGGTGCGTATGAACCAGGACGAGATGGCCGAGGAGAAGAAGGCTGAGTACATGAGCCTGATTCTTTCGACTGTGACCGGCGTCTCGGCAGGTTTGCAAAACACGGGGTAATCGATAGCCCTGTGGCTCTCACCGGGACCCGACGGGTTTCCCTCTGAATGCGTCCTCGCACTTGAAGCCTCCTTATCCTGCTCCTTCGGAGCTGCGGATAAGGGGGCTTCGTGCTGCGGAATGCATTCAGAGGGAAACCCATCGGGTTCCTTCGTCCTCGGTCTTCAGGGATTAAGGCTGATGAAAATAAAGTGCGCTTCGCGCCCAATGCGGAGTGCGGCGAGGGCTTCTTGCGTCCTGCGGAGTGTGCCTAAAAGTAAACTAATGGCGGGCCCTGCGATGTTCGGTCTTCGGCGGATTACTGGCTGGGAAAAGCTGGCGCGCTTCGCGCGTTTTGGATGGGGTCTATCCCGGTGGCGCATTTGGCGCTTCTCGCCTTACGACTGTAGCGGCTGCGGTCCCGTTTGGGGTCGCGGCCGTTTTGTTGTGGGTCAAATATGAACGTTGTGTTAATGAGTCGGTGGACGGTGGTGTTTTTCGGTGAGCGGCGTATCCTTCCAACGGTTTATCTAGTGTGTCAGTTGAAAGGAAGAGGGCGCTCGTCATTGTTTGAATGTGAACTGCCGTTTGACCACAAGACGTTGCATTTGGAGCTCGAGGATAAGAACTTCGCGGGTGTGATGGAAGGTCATCAAAACGAGTTTAAGACCACAAAATCGCAGGAAGAGCTGGTAGAGGAATCGCTTGCCAACCCTTATGGCTCGCCTTCGCTCGAGGAGCTTTGTGCTGGCAAGAAGGATATTGTCATCATTAGCTCCGACCATACGCGCCCCGTTCCCTCGCGTGTGACGATGCCTATTCTGCTGCATCACATCCATTCCGCTGCGCCCGAGGCTCGCGTGCGTATTTTGGTTGCTACGGGTATGCATCGTCCGTCGACGCACGAGGAGCTCGTCAACAAGTACGGCGAGGAAATTGTTGCCAACGAGGAAATCGTTATGCACGTCGCGACTGACGACAGCATGATGAAAAAGATCGGCACCCTGCCTTCTGGCGGCGAGTGCATCATCAACAAGATTGCCGCCGAATGCGACTTGCTGCTTGCCGAGGGTTTCATTGAGCCGCACTTCTTTGCCGGTTTCTCCGGCAGCCGCAAGTCCGTCCTGCCCGGCATCGCCAGCTACAAGACCATCATGTACAACCACAACGGTCAGTTTGTGAATGATTCCCACTCGCGTGCCGGCAACCTGTGCCACAACCACGTGAGCGAGGACATGTTTGCCGCTGCCGAGATGGCTCACCTTGCCTTTGTGCTTAAC
>CABSNX010000013.1 GCA_902479205.1 uncultured Collinsella sp.
CCTTCTTTTTGTTGAGGCCGCGCTTCTTGCGCACGATCTCGACGCGGTCCTCAAATGGCGCAGTCACCAGCACGGCGATGTGGTTGGGGTTGTTGCGCAGCAGATAATCGGACAGACGGCCTTCGATAATGCAGCTCTCGGTCTCGCCCAGATCCAAAATCACTTGGCTCATCTTTTGGAACAACTTGTCCGAGTACGAACGCGCATCGTAGCGGTCGGGCAGAAACGCCATGTTCTCCACGGCCAGGCGCTCGTCGTAGGCGGCCATCTTGTCGAGCGACTCGCCCGCGCGCAGCGACGCACGCACCAGCAGCTCGTTATCGTACAGCGGAATCCCCAGCTCATCGGCGAGGATACGACCAATCTCGTGGCCCTCGGCGCCAAAGTCACGCGCGATAGTAATGACCACAGGACTCTTCTTGTTCTCCAGATCGCTCATCGCGATTCCTTTCTCTATGTGACAAAGGGACTGTCCCTTTGTCACATTCTACGCTGCCACCATTCGCCTCTGATACGCTCTCACCAGCAACGAGATACCAAAGTTGAGCACAAAGTACATCGCAAACACCAGGCCGTAGAGCATAAGCACCTGCGACAGGTCGATCGCATGGGCCATCACGACATTTGCCGTGTACATGAGCTCGGCCACGTTAATGCCCGAAAGATACGAGCTGTCCTTGATGACGGTCGTGCACTGGCTAAACAGCGCCGGAATGATCGTCTTAAACGTCTGCGGCAGAATGATGTAGCGCATGGTGGCAAAGAAGCCGAAACCCTGGCTCTGCGCCGCCTCAAACTGGCCGCGCGGAATCGAGTTGAGACCGCCGCGCACAATCTCAGCCATAACAGCGCTGGTGAACAGCGTAAAGGCGATGGTCGAAATCACAATGTCCAAACCCTGCACCGTAAAGTAGATAAACAGGATCCACAGCAGGTTCGGCGTGCAACGGAACAGCTCGATATAGGCGCTCACCAAAATACGGAACGGGCGGGGCGCATAGCTCTTAACGAGCGCCAGCACCGTGCCAAAGATGAGCGAGAAAAAGATCGACAGCGCCGAGATCTCGATTGTCTTAACAAAGCCGCCCCAAATGTAGAGCAGGTTGGTCGCGTTGAAGATTTCCATGCGCTAGGCCTCCTCTACGTTGTCGAGCCCAAGCTCGGCCAGGCTCACGCCGCGCGGACGCTCCTTGGAGCGGCGCTCGAGCCACTGCACCAGCATGGCGAGCGGAAAGCAGATGATGAAGTACATAAGGCAGCAGACGATGTATCCCTGCAGGTAACCGTACAGACTCACAAAGTTGTCGGAACGGTACATAAGGTCGCCGCCGGCCACAAGCGCCAGCACCGACGTATTCTTGACCAGGTTGAGCGCCTGGTTACACAGCGGCGGCAAAATGATCTTGAACGTCTGGGGCAGCACGATGTACCAGTACGCCTGCGCGCGGGTGAAGCCTTGGCTCTGGGCCGCCTCCATCTGGCCGCGCGGAACCGCCTCGATACCGGTGCGGATGACCTCCGAAATGTAAGCCGCGTGATACAGGCCCACGCCCAAGAAGCCCAGCACGAACGGCGCGATGCGCACCGGCTGGTCGGCACCGGTTATGGCCTGCAAAAACTGCGGACCGGCCATGTACATAAAGAGTACCTGCACGGGCAACGGGGTGTTCTGGTAAAACTCAACGTACACGCGGCTTATGGCGCGTAGCACGCGCGAACGGGTGGTAGAGAACACGCCCAGCAGTGTGCCCAGCACGAGCGACAGCAGCAGACCGGCAACGACCACCTGCAGCGTCACGCCAAAGCCCTCCCAGAAGGGCCCCATGTTTTGAAATGTCGTCGACCAACGGTCGGCGTCAAATAATCCTTCGAGCATTTGATTCCTTCCTTGGACGATGCGCCTATACAAGACCCCAGGTCTTGACCTCTTGGTCGAGCCAGCCATCGGCCAGGCGATCGCAAACCACCTGATCGACCACGGCCGAAAGGTCGCAGCCCTTCTTGGTCGCCACGCCGTAGCCCTGCTCGCCAAACTTGACCTCGGGCTGTAGCAGCTCAACGGTCTCGTTCATGTAACCGGCCAACGTGGAGCGGTCCATGGCAAAGACGTCGATGTTGCCGGCGTCGAGCGAACTCTTGATGATGGGGTAGCCGCTAAAGGCCCTAAACTCGGGCTTGCAGCTAAAGCCGTTGTCCTTGATCATCTGCTCGATCAGGCCCTGCGTGGTAGCACCCTGGCTCACGCCGATGACCTTGCCGTCCAGATCCTCAATCGAGGTAAAGCCCGAACGCTTCTTGACCATGAGTCCAACGTAGTCGGTGCGGTACGGCGTCGAGAAATCCCAGCTCTTCTTGCGCTCGTCGGTGATGGTGTAGGTCGCCGCGACTACGTCAAGTTGGCCGTTATCGATCAGCGGGCCGCGTGTCTTGGGCGTTACATCGGTAAACTCGACAAGCTCCTGGGCGCGGGCCTCCTTGTAGCTCACGCCAAAGACGGCAGCGGCGATCTGGTAGCACAAATCGACTTCCATGCCCTCAAAGCGGCCCTTGGCGGTGTCGTAATAGCCATAGCCGGGAACGTCCTTCTTAACGCCGGCATTCAGATGGCCACGCGACTTGATGACCGCAAGCTTGGACCCCTTGTCGGAGCCCTCGCCGCTTGTGGAGTGGCCGCAACCGGTAAGCGCGGTCCCCGTCATCGCGAGCATGCCGGCGCCAGCCAGCTGCAAAAAGTGACGGCGCGACACGGCCGCCCTCGTCATATCCGTCATGTCCATCACCGCGCCTAGTGCAGAATCTTGGACAGGAACTCGCGGCAGCGCGGGTTCTCGGGGTTATCGAAGAAGTGCTCGGGCGTGCCCTCCTCCAGGATGCGGCCGTCCTCCATAAAGATGACGCGGTCGGCCACCTGGCGCGCAAAGCCCATCTCGTGCGTCACGCAGATCATGGTGATATCCTCCTGCGCAAGCTCAATCATAACGTCCAGAACTTCCTGGACCATCTCGGGGTCGAGCGCCGAGGTCGGCTCGTCAAACAGGATGATGGGCTGCTTGGTGCACAGGGCACGGGCGATGGCGATGCGCTGCTGCTGACCACCCGAGAGATTCTGCGGATACTCGCCGGCCTTATGCGCCATACCGACGCGCTTGAGCGCGGCGATGGCGATCTCGGTCGCCTCCTCCTTGCTCTTCTTTTGCAGCTTGATGGGCGCGAGCGTCAGGTTGCCCAGCACCGTCATGTTGGGATACAGGTTGAACTGCTGAAACACCATGGAACTATACTTGCGAGCCATCTCCAGGTGATTCTTTTTGGTGAGCGGCGTACCGTCGATGACGACCTCGCCCGACGTGGGCTCCTCAAGATAATCGACACAGCGGATGAGCGTCGACTTACCCGAGCCGGAAGGCCCGATCATTACGAGCTTCTCGCCGCGCTTGACGGTGAGATTGATATCTTTGAGCACATGCAGGTCGCCAAAGTACTTGTTGAGATGCTTGATCTCGATCATGTCTGCCATGAATGTCCCTTCCCTGCGTTTACACGAGTTGAACTATTGTACGGAAAGAACCGCGTTTCCGCAGCCCACACTACATTCCCGTAAAGAACCCGCAACCTTCCACCCGCTCGTTGGCGCTCATTGGGGACAGACTTAAATGAGTACCTGCTCATTGGGCACTCATTTAAGCCTGTCCCCAATGAGTGCCCAGCCCAGCAAAAAGGGGCGCGACCATGACGGCCACGCCCCTCAACATCAACTATGTACCGCTCGGCCCCTACGCAAGCTTGGCGCCGACGATCTTTGCTGCGGCCGGCTTATCGAAGTTGCCGCCGGTGGCCTTGCCCAGAGCGCCCATGACCTGGCCCATCTGCTTCTTGGACGTGGCGCCCAGCTCGGCAATGACCTGCTCGATCAGGGCCTCGAGCTCCTCGCCCGAAACCTGCGCGGGCAGCAGGCTCTCCAGAATCTTGACCTGCTCGGTCAGGTTGTCGGTACGCTCCTGATCGGTACCGGCCTTGATGGACATCTCCAGCGTCTCACTCGTCTGCTTAATCAGACGCTTGATCATGCTGTTGACGTCTTCCTCGGTCACGTCGCGGCGCTCGTTAACCTCGATATTCTTCACCTCGGCCTTAACCTGGCGAATGATAGACAGGCGAACCTTGTCCTTGGCCTTCATGGCCGCAATCATTTCCTTCTGCAGCTCTTCGTTGGTCATCTGCATATCCTCCTCAATAGCGTGGGCGGTACTCACGCGGGCACCGCCCCATGATTACTTAGTCGTCGACGAATCGTCGGTCGAACTCTTGGTGACGCCCTTCAGACTCACGTTATAGGGTACGTCCTTGGGCATGGGGTTGACGGTGATGTCGGCATTCTTCTTGTACTGCTCCAGCCACTCGCTGTATGCAGTGCTGGCCGCCTGCGTCTTCACCACGTTGGAGACGTACTTCTTGATGGCCTTGGGCACCTGGTTGATGTCATCGACCTGATTATCGACATGGAAGTAGTCGGTGCACTTGATGATGTGGTAGCCATAGGTCGACTCGACGACTTCGCTCACGTCGCCCTTGTTGAGTCCCTCGAGCGCCGTCTGATAGCTGTCGACGAAAGTGGTGAGCTTATCCCAGCCCACATCACCCTTCTTCTCCTTGGAACCGGTGTCCTCGGAGTACTGCTCAACGGCGTCCTCAAAGCTCAGCTCACCGGAGTTGATCTTGTCCAGGCACTCCTGCGCCTTGGCCTTGGCGGCAGCCTTGTCCTCGTCGGAGGCGTCGGAATCAACCTTGATCAGGATGTTCGACGAGCGGCGAGCATCGTTGTAGTTAGACAGATTCTCGTTGATGCAATCGACGATCTCGCTGTCCTTGGGCTTGCTCGTGGGCGCCACGGCATCCTTGAGTTTCTGCTGCGCCAGGCTCTCCTTGAGCGAATCCTTGTAGGTGTCCTCGGTATAGCCGTAGGTCTTGAGGGTCTTCTTAAAGGTCTTGGCACCACCCGCGCTCTTGCACGCGTCCTTCCATGCCTTCTCGACCTCCTCGTCCGACACCGTCACGCCGTTCTCCTTCTGTGCCTGTTGAAGCAGAATTTGCTGCGTGTAGGAGTCGATAAGCTGCTTGCGGTACTTCTTGGGCGTGAGGTCGTTGTCGACCAGATACTGCGCCCAATCCTCATCCTTGGTGTAGCCGTAGGACGTGCGCATGCTCATGATCTGCTTGGTCACGGTGTCCTCGGTGAGGTTGGTGCCGTTGATAGTGGCAGCAACACCGCCGGTCAGCTTGTAGCCCGAGGTGTCCTCAGCCTGCGACATAAGGCCGGAGCACGCCATCGCCGAGACGGAAAGCAGCATCGCCAGCACGCCGATGACCACCAGAACGATCTTGACGGTCTTAGACACGTACGTCTTGCGCTGCTTCTTGCGAGAGCTGGAGGCAGCGCGGGCCTGCTGCTCGGGCGTCGGCGCGGCCTCGGAGTTCTTTTTCTTATTTGCCATAGTTGGCCTTTCGCATAACGAATCGAACAAACGCCATTGTGTCACAACGCGGCCCCCGCGACACGCTTGGTGCATTGGGGACAGGTTAATCTGCACCATTTTGGTGCAAAGGGGACAGCTCTGGCACTTGGCAGTTGGGGACGTTCTTTATATGCCGGCACTTGGGGACTGTCCCTTACTGCCGGCAGAAAAGGAACGTCCCCAAGTGCCGGCTCAGCCCCATCCTAGAAATGGCGGCGGATGGCGTCGACCATGCCCTGGGACGTGGTCTGGCCGAGCACGTCGGCTGCGGCATCGGCGTCCATAAAGATGTTCATGAGCGCCTGCAGGGCCTCGACCTGGCCGCCCGGCTCGGCGATGCCCAGATTAATGACGATCTGCGCCGGCACCGGAGCGCCCATGCCAGCCATAGCGTTAAATGTCACGGGCGCGGTGGGCTTCACCACCGCGATATAGGGCTTGGTCACAAACCCCGGATCGGTATGCGGAATGGCAATGTTTGCCGCCGGCATGGCAAGGCCCGTGGGATAGGCATCCTCGCGCGTGAGAACGGCGTCGAGCCAACCGTCGGCAATGTAGCCACGTGGTGCAAGCTCGCCCTCGAGCCGCGCAAACACCTCATCCGGCGTCGCACACTCCCAATCAAAAAACACCAGCTCAGGCGTAAACAGCGCTTCGTTATCCGCCATGCGCTCACCTCTCTCACCTAGCCATCGGGGACGTTCTTAAATGACTAGTCGTTAAAGAACGTCGCAGGTGACTACCCAAAACAAAGGGTGGCCACGCGCGCCTTGGCGCCAATGACCACCCTGACTACTCGGCTAAATTGTACTGTGCGCCGCTAGCCGCGAGGCGCGTCAATTGCGACCTTGCCGCTCTCTAGAACGTGAACGCGGCCGTCGGCGAGCATCTGCACGACCTCGGGATACAGCACGTGCTCAATCGCGTGGATGTGCTCCTCGAGCGTGTCGACATCCCAGCCCTCCTCGACAGCCAGCGCACGCTGGGCGATGATGGGACCGTTGTCGTAGATCTCGTTGGCAAAATGCACGGTCACGCCAGTTACCTTGACGCCGCGCGCAAAGGCGTCGTCGATCGCATGCGCACCGGTAAAGCTCGGCAGCAGCGCTGGATGCAGATTGACCACGCGGTTGGGAAACGCCGCCAGCAGAGGCGTGTGCACCATGCGCATGTAGCCGGCCATGACCACATACTCGCAGCCGCGCTCGAGAAGCTCGTGCGCGATGATCTCGTCGGCGGCAATAGGGTCGGCATAGACATCCTTGGACAGCGTGAGCGTCTGGATGCCCGCGCGCTCAGCGCGCTGCAAACCCTTAGCCGAAGGACGGCTCGACACCACAAGCTCAATCGAAGCGTTGAGCTTGCCGGCAGCGATCAGATCGATCAGCGCCTGCAGGTTGGTACCCGAACCGCTGATGAGCACACCGATCTTGAGCAGCTCGGCCGTATCGGTGCCGGTCGGACGGGTGTAGGGCACAAAGCCCAGGCTCGCGGCAGCAGCTATCTGCTCGTTAGCGCTCATCGGAGTACACGACCTTACCGGAGCCCTCGACGCACTCGCCCACGCGGAACGGCTTCTCGCCCAGCGCGACCAGGGCCTCGGTCACGGCAGCCTCGTCCTCGGGGGCGACGATCAGGCACAGGCCAACGCCCATGTTGAAGGTCTTGCATGCCTCGTTGGGCGCGAGCTCGGCCTGGCGCGACACGTAGGTGATGACGGGCGGAACGTCCCAACCCATCTCGGCGCCGTTACGGGTGACCACGGCGTCGACGTCGTCGGCAAGCGCGCGGTTGAGGTTCTCGGTAATGCCGCCGCCAGTGATGTGGGCGATGGCGTGCACCGGAGCGCCACCGCGCAGCAGCTCCAGAATCGGCTTGACATAGATGCGCGTGGGGGCCAACAGGGCGTCTGCCAGCGATGCGCCGCCGAGTTCCTCGAGCGGACGGCTCAGCTCCTCGGCCTTAGCGGCGGCCTCGGGCGTGCCCGGCTTAATACCGTCGACGCCAAAGACCTTACGCACGAGCGAGTAGCCGTTGGAGTGCACGCCGGTGGAAGGCAGGCCCAGGATCACGTCGCCGGGGCGGACGTTCGCGGGGTCGAGCATCTTGGGACGGTCGACGACGCCCACGGTAAATCCGGCAAGGTCGTAGTCGGCAGGAGCCATGACGCCGGGGTGCTCGGCCATCTCGCCGCCCACGAGCGCGCAGCCCGCGAGCTTGCAGCCGTCGGCCACACCCTTGATGATCTTTGCCATGTGCTCGGCCTCGATGTGGCCGATGGCAACGTAGTCCAGGAAGAACAGCGGCTCGGCACCCGAAGCCAGAATGTCGTTGACGCACATAGCAACCAGGTCCTGGCCCACCGTCTCGTGACGGTCCATGATCTGGGCGAGCACGAGCTTGGTGCCCACGCCGTCGGTACCGCTAATCAGAATCGGGTCTTCCATATCCTTAAGCGCGGCAGCCGAGAACAGGCCACCAAAGCCACCGATGCCGCCGATGACCTCGGGGCGGTTGGTGTCCTTAACCATCTGCTTAATAGCGTCAACGGCGTGGCCGCCCTCGGCGGTATCGACGCCGGCATCCTCATACGTCACATGCTTGCTGTCGCTCATCTGAGCCTTCCTCTCCCACTACCGTGGCGCCGCGCGGGCGCCAAACGGTGCTCATAGTTGCGTTCATTTCGGCGCGCGCCATAACAACGCGCGCCGTCATATCAACAAAACAGCAGGTAAAACCTACCAAAATAAACCTGTCCCTACATGGCAGGTTTTAGGCCTCGCCGTGTTCCTCTTCCCAACTGCGATCGTCGTATTTCTCGACCACGGCGTCGTCATCAAAGTGCAGCGGCTTGTCCAGGTTGCGGGGCTTAAAGCCCTCCATGAACTTGTCGCGGCCAAAGCTCTCGGGAATCGCCACGGGGTAGCGGCCGGTAAAGCACGCATCGCAGTAACCGCCCTTGGGCATGACCTTAAGCAGGCCCTCGACCGAAAGGAAGGCCAGCGAATCGGCGCCGATATACTCGCAAATCTCGTCGACCGTCTTGTTGGCGCTGATAAGCTGCGACTGCACGTCGGTATCGATGCCGTAGAAGCACGGCCAGATGACCTCGGGCGAGTTGATGCGGATGTGAATCTCCTTGGCGCCGGCGTTGCGCAGCATCTTGACGAGCTGCACCATGGTGGTGCCGCGCACGATGGAGTCGTCGATGACGACCAGGCGCTTGCCCTCGATGTTGTCGCGCAGCGGGTTGAGTTTCATACGCACGCCCATGGCGCGCAACTCCTGCGTAGGCTCGATAAACGTACGGCCAACGTAGCGGTTCTTGATGAGGCCCTCGCCAAAGGGAATACCGCTCTCGTGCGAATACCCCTCCGCGGGCGGCAGGCCGGAGTCGGGTACGCCGATGACCAGGTCGGCCTCGACGGGCTCCTCGTGTGCCAGCTGACGACCCATGTCATAACGGCAGGCATAGACGCTCTTGCCGTTCATGATGGAGTCGGGGCGGGCAAAGTAGACCTGCTCAAAGATGCAGTTTGCGGGCTCTTCGGCTGCAGGCACGCCCTGCTCGGATACCAGACCCTCGGCGCTGATGCGCAAAATCTCGCCGGGACGAACGTCACGGACGTACTCGGCACCCACGATGTCGAGTGCGCAGGTCTCGGAAGCAACGACCCAGCCGCCGGCGCGCGTGACACGGACGGCGGAGTCGACCGTCGCGGCGCCGTCCTGCGACGGCAGCTGCGAAACGGATGCGGCATCGGCCTGGTCCAGGCCCTCGTCCACCAGCTTGCCCAGCACGAGCGGGCGAATGCCGTGTGGATCGCGGAATGCGTAGAGTGCCTGCTCGTTGATGAGCGTCATGGCGTAGCCGCCGCGCACGAGCTCCATGGTCTTGCGAATGCCCTCGCGCAGATGGCCTGTACGCTGAGTAAAGTAGCCGATAAGCTTAGTCGCGACCTCGGAATCCGAATTGGAAAGGAACGGCACGCCCAGCTCGATCAGCTGGCGGCGCAGCTCGTCGGTGTTGACGAGGGTACCGTTGTGCGCGAGCGCGATAATGACGCTGTTGATGGTAGAAAGATGCGGCTGCGAGGCTTCCCAGCTCTTGGCGCCGGCGGTGCCATAGCGCACGTGGCCCACGGCCAGCTGGCCGGAGAGCGTCGACAGGTCGGCGTTGGAGAACACGCGATCGAGCAGTCCCAGGTCTTTGCGAACCATAACCGTGCCGCCATCACCCACGGCGATTCCCGCCGATTCCTGGCCGCGATGCTGCAGCGCGCGCAGACCAAAGTACGTCAGTCGAGCCACATCGCGATCGGGTGCCCACACACCAAAAATGCCGCATTCCTCATGCAGCTGGTCGGAGTCCGGATCATACGTCGACATGGTCTTCACCTGTCCCGCGGCACGCTCGGCCGCGCGGATGGTTTCTTGAGACATGGCATCCCCTCAGAGCCTCGTTATTTGGCGTTACCTGCCCTATTATACGCACGGCAAGACAAGCACTCCCGCGCATGAACAGCGCTTTTTAAAAGCCCACCGAGCTTATAATCCGTTTTGCAGCCAAACATTTTATTGGGCAACCGCTTCGGGGCCGACGATCCCGCATACTTCCGTTGCGACGCGTCTCGCCCGCCGTTGGGGCTTGCATTGTTGCAATTGGGACGTTCGTCCTGTCTTTTGGCAGGTCGGCGGCGTATCCTTGTACCTACAGCAAAACGAGAAAGGTTATGTATGGATCGAAACGAACTCGACCCCAGCGTCCCCAGCGCCACGGAGGTCAAGAAGATCCCCCTCATCATTAAGGTATACGCCGTCCTGTGCATCCTGTCCGGCGTGGGCACGCTCCCGTCGGTCGGCGCCTTTATGTGGCAGGTCATCACTGCGCTCATCAACGGCAACGCCGCCGCCAAGCTCGGCGACAACACGCTCGTCGCGGTCGGACTGATTGTCGCCGGCATCATGCTCTCGGCTGCCAGTGCCGTCATCTTGATCATCTTTGGCCTTGACCTCATCAAGAACCAGCGCCGCAATGCCGCCCGCCTGTCTTACGTCCTCATCGCATTTACCGTCGTGGAGCTTTTAGTTGACGTGATGCTCCAGGGCATCGGACCCTTCCTGCTGCGCCCCGCCGTCCAGCTTGTCATCCTCATTGCGCTGTCGGCCACCGTCGACCCCACGCTACGCCAGGAGCGCGAACTGCAGCGCCGTCTGCAAGAGATGCTCGACCGCGATGCCGCCGCCGAGGGGATGCTCGGCCGCGACGAAACCGGCGAGGGCTACATCAAGCTCAACTACTTCAACCTGTTCTGGGTATTCTTCGTCTGCAGCGTGTTAGGTCTCATTCTCGAGGAAGTCTGGCATATGGTCGTCGTCGATCCCGGCGTCTATCAGGACCGTGCCGGTATGCTATTTGGCCCCTTTAGCCCCATCTACGGATTTGGCGCGGTGCTCATGACCATGGCGCTCAACCGCTTCTATAAAAAGAATCCTCTGATCATTTTCCTGGTAAGTGCCCTGATCGGCGGCGCTTTCGAGGTGTTTGTAGGCTGGTTTATGCAGACCTCATTTGGCGTGGTGTCGTGGAGCTATTCACACATTAGGCTATTCGGCATGCCCGATCCCATCGCGGTATTGACCGGGGGACGCACATGCACGCCGTTTGCCTGCATGTGGGGCCTGGGTGGCCTCATCTGGATCAAGGTCTTGCTGCCGCGCCTGCTTAAGCTCATCAATATGATTCCATGGAAACGCCGCTACTCTGCTACCGTCATCCTGACCGCCGTCATGTTGATCGACGGCGTCATGACGTTGCAATCGCTCGACTATTGGTATCAGCGCGTCAACGGAACCGTTCGAAATATTCCCGTCGCACAGTTCTATGACAAGCATTTCGATAACGAATATATGGAGAACCGTTTTCAGAGTATGACCATGAGCCCCAAGGACGCCACACGCGTGTAGCAAACGCCAGAGCAAAATAGCTCCAACACATCAAAGCCCGCTGGCAGATCTACATGAACTGCCGGCGGGCTTTCGCTATAGACAGACTCGGATTGCCGACGAGGCCTTACGCCTCGCGCTCGACCTCGCTCACGCACTCGTTCTTGATGGTGCCGACGAGCGACTGCAGCGCATCGACCACATGCGGGCGAATGTCTCCGCCAATGAGCACGAGCATGATGTCGTCGCCCACGGTAAGCTCGCCGCTCGCCAGCCACACGCGCACATAGCCGATACCCGGCATCGTGCGCGTCGCCTCGATAGCGGCCTGCACCTTTTCGGCATCGAAGCCAAACACCATGCCGCCCACCTTGTGGCCTGGCGCCACGCCATCGGTCTCGACTCCGCGCACTTCGGCCTTGGGCGTCGCGCGCACCACGCCGTTGTGTGTCAGGTACATCCCACAATCAGCCGCCGAAACATCGGCCTTGGCTTCGCGCAGCCAAGCATCAACCGAAGGCATCGATTTGCCGTTCTCAAGCATCATTTCTCCTTTCACCGTCATTGAGTAGCCCATAATCTATTCCTCGACCGGCGTGAGCACCATGACGGCACGTGTGTTGCTCAGCGATAACGAACGACAGGTCACAAGCGTTACGACCTTGGTTGCCGAAGCAGCACGATCGGTGGCATCGCTCGCCACGGCAGAGGCACCGTCAAGCATCTCGGACAGGTAGTTCTTGAGCCCGTCGTCGCCCTCAAAATTGGGTGTGCGCGCCTTGGCATACGTGTCCTCGACAACTTTGGTCGCCAGTGGTCGCAGTTTATAGGTGGCGTCGCGCGTGATGTAATACGCGTACTCTATGCTGTCGAACGTCACCTGATCGGTCGTGTCCGAGATCACATTGAACATCGATCCGTCGTTCATGTGGTGGCCGTAGATCGTGGTCTGCTGATCCACCATGCCCGGCGCGGTGTCATTGCTATCCAGGAAAATGGCCCCGGATGCATTGGCCGTACCGTCGAACAGCGTGTTGAGGTATTTGGAGTTGTTGTTGGTCTGCACCACGGGATAGTTGATGTTGGTTCCCGGCGCGTAAATCCAACCCACAACCTCGGGATTTGTCTGGGCAAGTGCATCGAAGTCGATAATCGGCACGCCGCTGGCGTCCTTATCGCTTACATATTGCTTCTCGATTTTCTGGTACGAATCGCTTGCCTGTTTATAGCCAATCTGAGCATTGATAAAGATGGCAGCGGCGGCAACAATCAGGCCGATGCCGATGATGATGAGCAGAATGGGAATAATGGAGCGGCGCTTTTTGCGCGGCGGCTCGGTGTAATCCGACGGCGCGGCATGCGATGAAGACCGGGGCGGCTTCTTAGCGTTGCTATAAGATGAAGGTCGATATGCGGCTGGCGCGTCCTGTCGACGATGCGTCGCCGGCGTCACGGGGCGCGGCGCGCGCGGCTGCTGAGGAGAGGATGTCCGACCCTGCTGTGCCGCATGGGCAGCACCCGGCTTCGACGGATCGGGAATCTGAGAAGCCTTGAATCGTTTTCCCTGATAGTCGGACATGGCTCTCCTTATACTGCGGTGAAACGGCGGAACGCCTAGGCGTCGGCCATCTCCTGCTTCATCTTCTCGATAACCTTGCGGTACTCGGGGTCGCAAGCGCCCAGAATCTGCGTGGCGTAGATGGCGGCGTTCTTGGCGCCGTTGATGGCAACGCAGGCCACGGGCACGCCCGAAGGCATCTGCACCATCGACAGCAGCGAATCCATGCCGCCCAGGTCACTCGTCTTCATAGGCACGCCGATGACCGGCAGCGGCGTAAAGGCAGCCACGACACCACCCAGGTGAGCGGCCTTGCCGGCGGCAGCGATAATCACTTTGATGCCGCGATCGGCAGCAGTCGAAGCCCACTCGTGGACCTTCGCCGGTGTGCGGTGTGCGCTCGCAATGACAAGCTCATAGGGCACGCCCAGCGCCTCGAGCTCGACGGTGCAGCCTTCCATAACACCCAGATCGGACTTGGAGCCCATGATGATCCCGACAACCGGCTTTTGATCTGCCATAAACAAAGACCTCCTGTTGAGAGCGGTGACGCGGCGGATCCGCGACCCTTAACTACTGAGAGTAGTATAGCTGCTCCCGTCCCTGCGGTCTTTGTGGCGCTTCGCGGGCGGGCCAGGCTTTATCTTCACTCCGGTTGCTTCGCAAAGTCGTTCAGATAAAGCCTGGCCCGCCCGCGAAGCGCCCTGCGACCTACCGGGAATTGCTATGACGTACGTTGGCTGAAATATTAACGTGGGATCCGCCGTTCGAACGAACGGCGGATCCCACACTCACTTTTTATTCAGCCCTAGTCATCGCGCAAAGCCCCTTCCGCAGCACACGGAGCAGCCAAGTCACCGCAGGCCGGGGCGGGAGGGGCCGAGTTTCCTCCTGAGCGACTCTGCTTGCAGCCGGAGCGAAAGGGGGAAACTCGGCCCCTCCCGCCCCGGCCGACCAGGTCAACTACACCGTGTGCTGTGGCAGGTCCTGCAGGGCGATGACGTCCATGCCCATGTCGTTGGCGCTACCGTGACCCTGCTGGTCCTCGCGCACGGCCTCGATGGCACTCACGTACGTGTTGGCGGCAGACATCGCGGTCACGCAGGTCACGCCGCGGCGCACCGCCTCGGTACGCAACAGATAGCCATCGCCACGCGAGCCCGGACCGTACGGCGTATTGATGATCACCGCGATCTTGCCATCGGCGATCAGGTCACCGATGTTGGGACGCTCGCCGTCGTGCGGGCCGCTAATCTTCTCCACGACCTCGCAGGTCACGTTGCCGCCGCGCAGCACGCGCGCCGTGCCCTCGGTGGAGCAGATATCAAAGCCCAGGTAGCGCAGGATACGCGCGACCGAAAGGATATGGCGCTTGTCACGGTCGCACACGCTGATGAACACCTTGCCGGCGCTCGGGTCGGGCAGCTTGTAGTCAATCGCCAGCTGCGTCTTGGCATATGCCTCGGGATAGCTCTTGGCGATACCCATAACCTCGCCCGTCGACTTCATCTCGGGACCCAGGATAACGTCGGCGCCCGGGAAACGGCCCCAGGGCATAACGGCTTCCTTCATGCAGAACCAGTCCAGCTGACGCTCGTCGCTCGGCAGGCCCAAGCTCGAGATAGAATCGCCCGCCATGATACGCGCCGCGCACTTGGCCAGCGGCACGCCGGTTGCCTTGGAGATGAACGGCACGGTGCGGCTCGCGCGCGGGTTTGCCTCGATCACGTAGACGGTCTCGCCCTTGATGGCGTACTGCACGTTGACCAGGCCGCATACGCCCAGCGCCATCGCGATGCGGCGCGTGGTCTCGCGAAGCTTTGCCTGCAGGCTCTCGCTAAAACTGAACGGCGGGATGCAGGTCGCGGAGTCGCCAGAGTGGATACCGGCCTCCTCGATATGCTCCAGGATACCGCCGATATAGACCTCTTCGCCATCGCACAGGGCGTCGACATCGGACTCGATCGCACCCTCCAGGAAGCGGTCCAGGTACACCGGGTAGTCGGGGCTAATGCGCGCGGCCTCGGCCATGTAATCGCGCAGGTGCTCGGCATCGTAGGCGATCATCATGCCGCGGCCGCCCAGCACGTAGCTCGGACGTACCAGCAGCGGGTAGCCAATGTGCGCGGCCACGGCCTCGGCCTCCTCAAACGAGGTGGCCTGGCCCGCCGGCGGGTACATGATGCCCAGCTTGTCGAGCAGGGCGGCAAAACGCTCGCGATCCTCGGCAAAATCGATGGCGTCGGGCTTGGTGCCCATGATGTTCACACCGCTCTCCTCGAGCATGCGCGCCAGCTTAAGCGGGGTCTGGCCGCCGAGCGTCACCACGACGCCGTCGGGGCGCTCAACATCGATGACGTCCATGACATCCTCGTAGGTGAGCGGCTCAAAGTAAAGGCGGTCGGACGTGTCGTAGTCGGTCGAAACGGTCTCAGGATTGCAGTTGACCATGATGGTCTCAAAGCCGCGGGCCGCCAGCGCATAGCTCGCATGCACACAGCAGTAGTCGAACTCGATACCCTGGCCGATACGGTTGGGGCCGGCGCCCAGGATCATCGCCTTGGGCTTGTCCGCCGGCGTGGTCTCGTCGGGAGCCACGCACTTCTTGGCATCCGGACTCATGCGGTAGATATTCTCGTACGTCTTGTAGTGGTACTCCGTGGCGCTCGAGAACTCCGCAGCGCAGGTATCGACCGTCTTCATGCTGGGAACCACGCCAAGGCCCTTGCGATAGGCGCGCACAAAGCGCTCGTCCGAGCCGGTCAGCGCGGCGATCTCGGCGTCGCTCGTGCCGTACTGCTTGAGCAGGCGCATCGCGTCGGCGTCGATATCCTCCACACGCAGGCCGCGGATGCTCTCCTGGACCTGCACCATGTCGTTGATGCGGTTGAGGTACCACGGGTCGATGCCGCAGGTGGCATGGATGCGAGCGATGTCCCAGCCACGGCGCAGGGCCTCGACCACAAAGAAGATGCGGTGCTCGGTCGGCGTGGCCACGGCTTGAGCGAGCTCGTCGTCGCTCAGCTTATCGGCACCCTCCTTGCCACCGGCGCAGATACCCTGGTGGCCGTCCTCCAGCGAGCGCATGGCCTTGCCAAAGGCCTCCTCAAAGGTGCGGCCGATCGCCATAATCTCGCCCACGGCCTTCATGCGCGTGGTGAGCGTGGGGTCGGTACCCTTGAACTTCTCGAAGGCAAAGCGCGGCACCTTGACAACGCAGTAGTCAATCGTGGGCTCAAAGCAGGCAGGCGTTGCCTTGGTAATGTCGTTGACGATCTCGTCGAGCGTGTAGCCCACAGCCAGGCGCGCGGCGGCCTTAGCGATGGGGAAACCCGTGGCCTTGGAGGCCAGCGCGGACGAACGGCTCACGCGCGGGTTCATCTCGATGACGATCAAGCGGCCGGTCTGGGGGTTCACGGCAAACTGCACGTTGGAGCCGCCGGTCTCGACGCCGATCTTCTCCAAGATGGCGAGCGAGGCGACACGCATGCGCTGATACTCAAGGTCGGAGAGGGTCTGCGCCGGCGCCACGGTGATGGAGTCGCCGGTATGCACGCCCATGGGGTCGAGATTCTCGATGGAGCACACGATGATGCCGTTGCCGGCGTGATCACGCATGACCTCCATCTCATACTCTTTCCAGCCCTCGATGGACTCCTCGACCAGCACCTCGTGGGCAGGCGAGAGCTCCAGGCCCTGGCTCACGATGGAGACGAGCTCCTCGTGGGTGTGAGCGATGCCGCCACCGGCGCCGCCGAGGGTAAAGCTCGGGCGCAGTACGCAGGGATAGCCCACGCGCTCGGCGATAGCCTCGGCGTCGGCCACGCTGTAGGCATAGCCCGAGCGCGCGACCTCCAGGCCAATCTCGGCCATGGCCTCGTTAAAGAGCTTGCGGTCCTCGCCGCGCTCGATAGCGGCCAGGTCGCAGCCGATCATCTCGACGCCGTATTTGTCGAGCGTACCGTCTTTCGCCAGCTCGACAGCGGCGTTCAGGCCGGTCTGGCCGCCCAGCGTGGGCAGCAGCGCGTCCGGGCGCTCTTTCTTGATTACGCGCTCGATAAACTCGGCAGTGATGGGCTCGACATAGGTGCGGTCGGCCAAGCCCGGGTCGGTCATGATGGTCGCCGGGTTGGAGTTGACCAGGATGACCTCAAAGCCATCCTCCTTGAGCACCTTGCAGGCCTGGGCGCCGGAGTAGTCGAACTCGCAGGCCTGGCCGATGA